>NZ_JBPGXG010000018.1:0-46464 GCF_056755255.1 Monashia sp. HAY1-5C
TGAACCCGATGACGTCGCCGGTCGTGAAGTGGTGCACGTCGACGGTGAGGTCGCTGATGACGAAGACCTCCTCCTCCATGCCGGCGACCGGGACGACGAACCGGTCGCCCGAGCGGGGTTCCCAGGCCAGGCCGGCGTCCGAGAGCCGGCGCGCGAGGTCGAGGTTCAGCATGCCCCATCCTCACATCCCCCGCCGGACCCGCCAAGGTCCCTAGATTGGTGCCATGACGACGACGCCGCCGCAGCTGACGCCCCTCGACGAGTCCGCCTTCGAGCGCGTGCTGTGCGTCGTGGCACACCCCGACGACCTCGAGTACGGCACGGCCGCCCTCGTCGACAAGTGGGTCAAGGCCGACAAGACCGTGACCTACCTGCTCGCGACCCGCGGTGAGGCCGGCATCGACACGACCCACCCGGACGAGGCCGGTCCCCTCCGGGAGCGGGAGGAGCGCGAGGGCGCCGCACGGGTCGGCGTCGAGGTGGTCGAGTTCCTCGACTTCACCGACGGCGCCGTCGAGTACGGGCTGCCGCTGCGTCGGGCCATCGCGCGCGAGATCCGCATCCGCCGACCCGACCTCGTCGTCGGGCAGACCTACGCCGACCGCTTCCCCGGCGGCTTCGTCAACCAGGCCGACCATCGGGCGGTCGGGCTCGCGACCATCGACGCCAAGGCCGACGCCGGCAACCGGTGGATCTTCCCCGACCTCGTCGACGAGGGGCACGAGCCGTGGCAGGTCAAGCAGCTTCTCGTCACCGGCGACCCCGAGCCCACGCACTTCGTCGACGCATCCGACCACTTCGAGGCGGCGGTGGCCTCACTCGAGGCGCACGAGGCCTACCTGGCCGCCCTCGGCCCGGAGTACCCGAAGCCGCGCGACCTGCTCGAGATGATCCTGGGCGCTCCCGCCGAGGCGACCGGCGCCAGGTACAGCGTGGCCGGGCGTCTCATCGGGTGACGGTCGCTTCGAGAAGAGGTCGCAACGCCCCGGCCCGGGCGGCCTGCCAGGCGCGCAGGCCGGGTACCGCCGCCACCGGCTCACGCAGCGAGCTCTGACGCAGCGTCCCGGCCAGGGCGACCATGAGTCGCGTTGCCTCGTACGGGAGCCCGGCCAGGATTCCGCGAGCGGTACTGAGCGCCAGCGCGCCTCCGCCGACATGCCCTGACGCGACGACGTCGACGGCGAGCCCGGCTGCGTCGAGCCACGCCGCGCCGGCGGCGGCACGCCCCCAGTCGACGAGCCACACGCCGTCCTCGTGCTCGACGACGTTGTCGCAGCGCACGGCGAGGTGGACGAGGTGCGGCCCCGCCGTCCACGTGCGCCAGCCGTCGCTCATCGCGACCAGGGTCTGCAGGCGGCCGCGCTCCCAGTCGTCGAGCACCTCTGGCCGGGACGCGAGCTGCTGCCACCCGTCGAGGGCGGGCAGCCGCTCGACGGCCGGCGCGAGACCGCGGACGTCCGTGCGTCCCGAGGTCCGGGTGATGGCGTCGGTGACGGCCGCGACGTGCTGGGTGCGCCACGGCGGCCCGACGGCAGACCCGGACGCGGCGCTCGTCACGACGGCGAACCAGTCGTCGTGCCTCGCCGAGGTGAGCAGGGGGGCGTGCGGGACGTCCTCCGGCAGTCGCCGGAGCACGTCGGCCTCTTGCGCGTAGCGCTTGAAAGCCTCGGGATCCTGCTGTGCGGCAACCGCTTTCACGAACACCTGTCGCGCGTCGTCGAGGCTCAGACGAGCGGCGACACGCGATGACGTCCCGCCCTGCACCGCCTCCTGCCCCACCACGCGCGCGCCGAGCGACCGTTCGACCGCGCGCACGAGGGCGCGCGGTGCATCGGCCCAGTCGGACCGCCTGGTCGAACCGGCCGGCATCAGCTGCCGAGGACCGCCCGGTAGACGTCGAGGGTGCGGTCGCCGATGGAGGCCCACGAGAACGACTCCACGGCGCGGGCCCGGCCCGCCAGCCCACGCGCGCGGGCGCGGTCGACGTCGGAGACGGCGTCGGACAGCGCGGCGGCGAGGTCGGCGACGAAGCGGTCGGGATCGACCGGGGTGCCGGTGCCGTCCTGCACCTGCTCGATCGGCACGAGCCACCCCGTCTCGCCGTCGACGACGACCTCGGGGATGCCTCCCGTGGCGGTGGCCACGACGGCCAGCTCGCACGCCATGGCCTCGAGGTTCACGATGCCGAGCGGCTCGTAGACCGACGGGCAGACGAACACCGTGCCGTGGCTGAGCAGCGCGACGACCTCGGAACGCGGCAGCATCTCGGCGATCCACACGACGCCCTCGCGGCTCGCCCGCAGGTCGTTCATGAGGCCCTCGACCTCGGCCAGGATCTCCGGCGTGTCGGGAGCACCGGCGCACAGCACGAGCTGCACGTCGGGCGGCAGCTGGGCACACGCCCGGAGCAGGTACGGCAGGCCCTTCTGGCGGGTGATGCGACCGACGAAGACGACCGACGGGCGGTCGGGGTCGACGCCGTGCCGCACGACCGTCGCGCGTGCCGCCTCCGAGCGGTCCGGCGCCCACAGCTGCGAGTCGATGCCGTTGTGCACCACGTGAACCCGCTCCGGGTCGAGCGACGGGTAGCTCTTGAGGATGTCCTCGCGCATGCCGGCGCTCACGGCGACCACCCCGGCCGCGGCCTCGTAGGCGGTCCGCTCGGCCCACGACGAGACGCGGTAGCCGCCGCCGAGCTGTTCGGCCTTCCACGGGCGCATGGGTTCCAGCGAGTGGGCGGTGACGACGTGCGGCATCCCGCCGAGGAGGGAGGCGAGGTGGCCGCCCAGGTTGGCGTACCACGTGTGCGAGTGGACCAGGTCCGCGCCGACGCAGTCACCGGCCATGCCGAGGTCGACGCCGAGAGTCTGCAGCGCGGCGTTCGCGCCGACGAGCCCGGGCACGTCGGCGTAGGCCGTCGTGCCCTCTTCGTCCCGCGGCGCCCCGAAGCACCGCACCTGCACGTCGAGGTCACCTCGCTCGCGCAGGGCACGGACGAGCTCGGCGACGTGAACGCCGGCTCCACCGTAGATCGCGGGCGGGTACTCCTTGCTGAGGATGTCGACGCGCACGTTGGCAGACTAGTCCCGCCTCTCGGGACGGCAAGGGTTTGTTCGTGGCGCAACCTGTCGGGTCGTGCACGCCTGCCCTACTGTGGCGACATGGCCCGACGAAGCCCCGCCGCAGGACCGAAAGTGCTCGCGATCGTTCTCGCGGGAGGTGAGGGCAAACGCTTGATGCCGTTGACTGCCGACCGGGCCAAACCAGCCGTGCCCTTCGCGGGCATCTACCGCCTCATCGACCTGGCGCTGTCGAACGTCGTCAACTCCGGCTACCTGCAGGTCGTCGTCCTCACGCAGTACAAGTCGCACAGCCTCGACGCGCACGTGACCAAGACCTGGCGCATGTCGACGCTGCTCGGCAACTACGTCACGACCGTGCCGGCCCAGCAGCGCGTCGACAAGAACTGGTACCTCGGCAGCGCCGACGCGATCTACCAGAGCCTCAACCTCATGCACGACGAGCGTCCCGACATCGTGGTCGTTGTGGGCGCCGACCACGTGTACCGCATGGACTTCGGAGCGATGGTCGAGCAGCACATCGACTCCGGAGCGGCGTGCACAGTCGCCGCGATCCGCCAGCCCATCTCGCTCGCGAACCAGTTCGGCGTCATCGAGGTCGACGACGCCGACCCGACGAAGATCGCCGCGTTCCTCGAGAAGCCGAGCGACCCGAAAGGCCTGCCCGACAACGAGAACGAGGTGCTGGCCTCCATGGGCAACTACGTCTTCACCGCGGACGCCCTCGAGGACGCCGTGACCCGCGACCACGACAACGACGCGAGCAACCACGACATGGGCGGCGACATCGTGCCGTACTTCGTGGGCCGTGGCGAGGCCGGCGTCTACGACTTCAAGGACAACGACGTGCCGGGCTCCACCGACCGCGACCGGGGCTACTGGCGCGACGTCGGCACCATCGAGTCGTACTACGACGCGCACATGGACCTCGTGTCGATCCACCCCGTCTTCAACCTCTACAACTACGAGTGGCCGATCTACACGCAGCACGCGCCGTACCCGCCGGCCAAGTTCGTGCACGGCAGCGGGGACCGGATCGGCGAGGCCCTCAACTCGGCCGTCTCCCCCGGCGTCGTCGTGTCCGGTGCCCACGTGTACGCGTCCGTGCTCTCCCCCCTCGTGCACGTGCACTCGTACGCGAGCATCCAGGGGTCGGTGATCCTCGACGGTGTCGAGGTCGGGCGGCACGCGCAGATCCGGCGGGCGATCATCGACAAGAACGTCCGCGTGCCCGACGGCTGCCAGATCGGGATCGACCACGACCACGACCGGGCTCGCGGCTTCCACGTCACCGAGACCGGCATCGTCGTGGTCGGCAAGGACCAGGTCGTCACCGCGTGACCCCTGCGGCCGCGACGACACCCGACGAGCTCGCCACGCCGCGGAGCGCCGCCGACCCGCGGCCGGCGCGGGTCGGCGTCCAGGTCCCGCCGCAGCAGGCGACGTGGGCCCAGATCCGGCGCACCGCCGCGACGCTCGAGGAGATGGGCGTCGACGTCCTCCTCAGCTGGGACCACTTCTTCCCACTCAGCGGTGACCGCGGCGGGCTGCACTTCGAGTGCTGGACGATCCTCGGCGCCTGGGCGGAGTCCACCGAACGCGTCGAGATCGGCGCCCTCGTCACGTGCAACAGCTACCGCAACCCCAACCTCCTCGCGGACATGGCCCGCACCGTCGACCACATCAGCGGCGGCCGGCTCGTGCTCGGGATCGGCTCGGGCTGGGCGCAGCTCGACTACGACGAGTACGGCTACGAGTTCGGCACCGCGGGCGGACGCCTCGACGACCTCGCTCGCGACCTGCCGGTCATCCGCGACCGGTGGACCCGCCTCAACCCACCGCCGACGCGCGACATCCCGGTCCTCGTCGGCGGTGGCGGCGAGCGGAAGACGCTGCGCATCGTCGCCGAGCACGCGGACATCTGGCACGGCTTCGGTGGCCCCGAGCAGATCGCCCACAAGCACCGTGTGCTCGACGCCTGGTGCGAGCGGCGCGGCCGGGACCCGCTGGAGATCGAGCGCTCCGCCGGCGTGGCCTTCGTGCCGGGCCGCAACCCCGACCAGCGCGGGGACTACGCGAGCAACGCCCAGCAGCTGCACGACGTCGGCACCCGCCTGTTCACGGCGAGCGTCGCGGCGGCCGAGCCCGACCTGGCCCGGGTCCGCGACCTGCTGCAGTGGCGGGACGAGGTCAATGCGTCGCGGTGAGCCGTGAGGCCCGTGAGCCGGCTCGCCGGCGGTCGCATGCCGGATGGGGCGGCCGCGGTCCGGGGCGGCTCGTTAGCCTGACGACGTGAGTGACGCCAGCACCCGACCGGTCGACGCCAGTCCCACGCCCGAGGGGCTGCCCGACGCTCCGCAGACCCTCGGTGGGGCCGCGGCGCGAGCGGAGGGCACCGAGCCGGGGGTGACCGAGCCCGGCGCCACGCTCAGCGTCACGGTGACCGGGAAGGACCGCCCCGGCGTCACCGGGGGACTCCTCAGCGCGCTGTCCGGGGTCGGTGCAGAGCTGCTCGACATCCAGCAGGTCGCCGTCCACGGCCACCTGACCCTCGCCGTCCTGCTGCGCGCCGGCGACCACGCCGAGCAGCTCCGCGACGCCGCCGCCGTCGCCGCGCACCGGCTCGGGCTGACCCTGTCGGTCCTCGAGGGCACCGGTGACAACGCGCGGTCGCGTCAAGGCAGGGCGGCGGTCGTGGTCCTCGGCGCCCCGCTGCGCGCCGACGCGGTCTCGCTCGTGACGAGCCACATCGCGCAGCACGGGGCCAACATCGACCGCATCCGCCGGTTGTCGCGCTACCCCGTGACGACCGTCGAGTTCGACATCTCCGGTGCCGACGTCGCCTCGCTGCGCACCGAGCTCGCGCTCGTCGCCGCCGGCGCGGGCATCGACGTCGCCGTGGCGCCGGGTGGGCTCGCCCGACGCGGCCGCAGGCTCGTCGTCCTCGACGTGGACTCGACGCTGATCCAGCAGGAGGTCATCGAGCTGCTCGCCGCGCACTGCGGCCGCGAGGCCGAGGTGGCAGAGGTCACGGCCCGGGCGATGGCCGGTGAGCTCGACTTCGAGGAGTCGCTGCGGGCCCGTGTCGCCACCCTCGCCGGCCTGCCGGAGTCGGTGCTCGCGGAGGTGCGCGACTCCGTCGTGCTGACGCCGGGGGCGCGCACGCTCGTGCGCACGCTCAAGCGTCTGGGCTTCACCGTGGGGCTCGTCAGCGGCGGGTTCATCGAGATCGTGGGCGAGCTCGCGCAGGAGCTCGGCATCGACCACGCCCGCGCCAACCGCCTCGAGGTCGCGGACGGCGTGCTGACCGGACGCGTCGTCGGCGAGGTCGTCGACCGCGCGGGCAAGGCGCGTGCGCTGCGCGAGTTCGCCGCGGACGAGGGCCTGCCGCTGAGCCGCACCGTGGCGATCGGCGACGGGGCCAACGACCTCGACATGCTTGACATCGCCGGGCTCGGGGTCGCCTTCAACGCCAAACCCCTTGTGCGCGAACAGGCCCAGACGTCGGTCAACGTGCCCTACCTCGACTCGGTGCTCTACCTGCTCGGCATCTCGCGCGAGGAGATCGAGGACGCGGACCTGTCGGACGGCACGCCGACGCAGGCTCCGCCCGTGTCGCACGCCGGTCACTAGGCTGGGCCGATGCACAGCACCCCGTCCCTCGGCCCGGCCTCGCCCACCGTGGGCGGCGTGCGCCGGACGCTGCTCGTCATCGGCGGCGCGGAGGACCGGCTCGGACGCTCGGTCGTGCTCAAGCGGTTCGTGCGCCTGGCCGGCGGACGCTCCTCCCGCATCGTCGTCATCCCCACCGCGTCGGCCTACGCGGACGAGGTGTCGGAGTCCTACCGCGACGCGTTCACCCGGCTGCGAGGCGGTGACGTCGTCGCCGTCCACCCGCGGACGCGTCGCGACGCCGCCTCGCCAGACCTGGTCGCGGAGCTCGACGCCGCCACCGGTGTCTTCCTCACCGGCGGCAGCCAGGTCAAGCTCGCCCAGAACGTCGTCGGCACCCCGGTCGGTGACGCGATCGTCCGCGCCTACGAACGCGGGGCCGTGGTCGCCGGGACGTCGGCGGGCGCCTCGATCCTCAGCCGGTTCATGATCTCGCTCGGCGACGAGGGCCTGACCCCGCGGCAGCGGGCGAGCCAGATCTCGGCCGGCCTCGGCCTGGTGGAGGACGCCATCATCGACCAGCACTTCGACCAGCGGGGCCGCTACGGCCGGCTCATGTCGATGGTCGCCGCCTCGCCGAACCTGCTCGGCCTGGGGATCGACGAGAACACCGCCGCCGAGATCCGCGACGGCCGGTGGCTCACCGTCCTCGGAGCGGGCGCCATCTTCCTCGTCAACGCCCGCGACGCCGTCACCGACGCCCCCGACGCCCGGCGCGGGGCCCCGCTGCTCGTGTCGGGCGCGGTGGTGCACTCGCTGCCCGCCGGCAGTACGTTCGACCTCGAGCACGTCGAGCTGACCTCGTTCGTCGAGCGGCACCCCGACATCGAGGGCGCCGTCGTGCCGGCCAAGGACCGCACGGCCCGGGTCGGTCCGGGCAGCAGCACCGTCCACTGAGATTCCCCATCCCCCAGGAGCACTGCGATGGCCGTCGAGGTACCGACCCCCACCGGACTCGCGCGTCCGGACCTGACGATCCTCGAGACGAGGATCTACCGCGGTCCGAACGTCTGGTCCTACCAGCAGGCGGTCCACCTCGTCGTCGAGCTCGGCAGCCTCGAGGAGTACCCGACGGTGTCGTTGCCCGGTTTCACCGACCAGCTGCTGGCCGCCGTCCCCGGCCTCGAGAACCACACGTGCTCCCGGGGCCGCAAGGGCGGTTTCGTCGAGAGACTCCGTGAAGGGACCTGGCTCGGGCACGTCACCGAGCACGTCGCCCTGCAGCTGCAGACGCTCGCCGGGCACGACTCCCGTCGGGGCAAGACGCGCGGCGTCAAGGGTCACCCCGGCCGCTACGACGTCATCTACGCCTACACCGACGAGACCGTCGGTGTCGCCGCCGGACGCCTCGCGGTGCGGCTCATCAACCACCTCGTGCAGCCCGAGGAGGGCTTCGACTTCGACACCGCGTTCCACGACTTCCTGCGCCAGGCCGAGCGCGTCGCCTTCGGCCCGTCGACGTCGGCGATCCTCGAGGAGGCGGCGTCGCGCGACATCCCCTTCATCCGGCTCAACACCGGCTCGCTCGTGCAGCTCGGCCAGGGCGTCCATGCCCAGCGGATCCGGGCGACCATGACGAGCCGCACGGGTGCGCTCGCCGTCGACATCGCCGGCGACAAGGACCTCACCACGAAGCTCCTCGGCTCGGCGGGCCTGCCGGTGCCCAAGCAGGCGTCGGTCCGCACGGTGCGCGGCGCCGTCGAGGCGGCCCGACGCATCGGCTTCCCCGTCGTCGTCAAGCCGCTCGACGGCAACCACGGCCGTGGCGTGTGCCTCGACCTGCGCAGCGACGAGGACGTCGAGAAGGCGTTCGACATCGCCAGGGAGCAGTCGCGGCGCGGCACGGTCATCGTCGAGTCGTTCGTCACCGGCCGCGACTACCGGTGCCTCATCGTCGGTGGCCGGATGCAGGCCATCGCCGAGCGGGTGCCGGCGCACGTCGTCGGTGACGGCACCCACACCGTCGGCGAGCTCGTCGAGGCCACCAACGCCGACCCGCGCCGCGGCGTCGGCCACGAGAAGGTCCTGACGAAGATCCGCGTCGACGGCCCCGCACTGGATGTCCTTGCGGCACAGGGGTACTCGCTCGAGTCGGTGCCGCCCGAGGGTGAGATGGTCAAGCTCGCCCTGACCGGCAACATGTCCACCGGGGGCATCTCCATCGACCGCACCTTCGACGCCCACCCCGACAACGTCGAGATCGCCGAGGAGGCCGCGCGCATCGTCGGCCTCGACGTCGCGGGCATCGACTTCATCTGCCCCGACATCACCTACCCGGTCCGTGAGACGGGAGGTGCCATCTGCGAGGTCAACGCCGCGCCCGGCTTCCGGATGCACACGCACCCCACGGTCGGCGAGCCGCAGTTCATCGCCAAGCCGGTCGTCGACCTGCTCTTCCCGCCGGGGACGCCCTCGCGGGTGCCGATCGTCGCGGTCACCGGCACCAACGGCAAGACGACGACGTCACGGATGATCGCCCACATCTTCAAGGGTCTCGGCCGCAAGGTCGGCATGACCTCGACCGACGGCGTCGTCATCGACGAGCGCCTCGTCATCAAGGCCGACGCGTCGGGCCCCCGGTCGGCGCGGATGGTGCTGCAGAACCCACGCGTCGACTTCGCCGTCATGGAGGTCGCGCGGGGCGGCATCCTGCGCGAGGGCCTCGGGTACGACCGCAACGACATCGCCGTCGTCACCAACATCGCGCCGGACCACCTGGGGATGAAGGGGATCGACACCCTGCGCCAGCTCGCCGACGTCAAGGCCGTCATCGTCGAGGCGGTGCCCCGCGACGGCTTCGCCGTGCTCAACGCCGACGACCCGCACGTGCGCAACATGCGACGCCGGTGCTCGGGCGGCATCGTCTGGTTCACGATGTCCGAACCCGGCACCGAGGTGCGTGAGCTCGTCGACGACCACTGCCGTCGGGGCGGGCGCGCCGTCGTGCTCGAGCCGAGCGACCGCGGGGAGATGATCGTCATCAAGCACGGGCGCCGCAGCATGCAGCTGGCCTGGACGCACCTGCTCCCCTCGACCTTCGGCGGCGCGGCGCGGTTCAACGTCGCCAACGCGCTGGCCGCGGCCGGGGCGGCCTTCGCCGCGGGGGCGCCCCTGCACGACATCCGGCAGGGTCTGCGCACCTTCGCCACCACCTACTACCTGTCCCCCGGGCGCCTCAACCTCGTCCACGTGGGCAACGCCGACGTCTTCGTCGACTACTGCCACAACGCGGCCGGCATGAAGGAGCTCGGGACCTTCGTCGACCGCTACGCCGAGCAGAAGCGCGGGCAGGCCGACCTGGCCCGGGTCTCACGCATCGGCATGATCGGAGCCGCCGGCGACCGTCGAGACGACGACATCCGCGAGCTCGGCGAGGTCGCCGCGCACCACTTCGACGTCGTCGTCGTCCGCGAGGACGCCCGCCTGCGTGGGCGCCGCCCCGGCGAGTCGGCGCAGCTCGTCGCCGAGGGTGCGCACAAGGCGATGGCCGACGGGGCCCGCTGCCGGCAGGTCGAGATCGTCCTCGACGAGCTCGAGGCGACGCGGCACGTGCTGGCGCGCACCAACCCCGGTGACGTCGTCGTCATGTGCGTCGACAACCACGCCCGCGTCGTCGCCGAGCTCGAGGAGCGGACGAAGTCGGCGCAGGCCGGCGCGCGCCTCGGAACCCCCGGGGCGGCCACGAGCGACCCCGACCTCGACCCGAGCACGCTCACCGAGACCGCGGAGGCCGAGGGCACCGAGGCCGAGGAGGAGGCGCTCGTCGGGCTCCCGGGTGACGCGCCGGGCGAGGCGGACCCCGGCCAGGCCGACGACACCGCCGTCTGACGGACGTCCTGCGGCCCGGAAGCGCGCCACGGCGCGGTTCCGGCCGCGCTCCGGCCCCGTTCGGCGACGAGAAGTGCGCCACGGCGCGGTTCAAGCCGCGCTCCGGCCCCTCCCGACGCCCAGAAGTGCGCCACGGCGCGGTTCCGGACGGCGTCCGGGGACGGCCCTGCCCGAGGGCGCCTGGGTCAGCCGTCGGCCGGGGCGAGGTCGTCGGCGTAGGCCCGCAGGGCCCGGCGGTAGGACTGGGCCTCGGGGTCGGTCGTGGCGTCCAGGGTCGCGCGCACCAGGTCCGCGACTGCCTCACGCTCACGGCCTAGGTCGGTGCGCACGAGCGCGCGGAAAAGCAGTGCCGCCGTGCTGTGGGGCCGGGTCTCGAGCACGTCCTCGAGGACCGCGTCGGCCTCCTCGGGCCGACCGACGACGCGCAGACTCGACGCGAGCTGCAGCTGCGCCCGGTGCCGGTGCGGCTCGGGCAGTCCTCCACGGATCGCCTTCTCGTAGAGCGGGATCGCCCCGTGCTCGTCGCCCGCCGAGTCCATCGCGCCGGCCAGCTCGAACTCGAGCCGCGCGTCGCCGGGGTGCTCGTCGAGGAGTCGCCGGGCCGCTGAGATGCGCCCCTCCGGGTCCGAGGTCTCCCACAGGGCGGCGATCTCCGACTCGAGCTCGTGCTCGCCCCGGGCAGCCACGACCTTGCGTCGGATCGCCCGGGCATCGTCGACGGTTCCGCCGTTGTCCCGCAGCCAGCGGTCGACCTCCGCGCGCTCGGCGTGGCACATGAGGGCCACGACGTCGCCGTCGTGGGCATGCGCGACGAGCTGCTCGAGGGCGGACAGCTCGGTGTCGTGGGCGGGGACGTCGAGGACGCCGACGCGCGCCAGGCCGTCCCGGAAGAGCCCCAGGAGGTTCTCCGGCTCCCTGCCGCGCAGGTAGCGCCTCGCGATCTTGAGGACGACGTCGTCGGCGCCCCGCCCGGCGATCTCGCCCATGGCCTCGATCGCCTCGTCGGTGCGGTCACCCGCGCAGCCGAGCCCGACGCGGACCGCCCCGCCGGGGGCCGCCAGGCCGTGTGCCACCTCGAGGAGCGCCTCGAGACCCGCCTCGTTGTGGGCCATGTCCATGATGACCGTGGCTCGACCGCCACGCCCGAGCGGCAGCGTGTAGGTGTTGAGGCGCCCCCAGTTGTGCTCGGGGTCGGGCGCGAAGGTGCGCAGCCCTTCCACGACCGCGGACCGCGGGACGCCGAGCCCGAGGGCCGCGGCAGCACCCGCCAGGGCGTTCGCAATGTTGTTGCGCGACAGGCCGCTCAGGGTCATCGGCACGTCGGTGACCTTGACGAGCCGGTCGGGGTCGCCGTTGGCCGACAGGACGACGATCTCGCCCTCGAGCACCGTGATCCCCCGACCGCCGGCGTTGACCGCCTCCCAGAGGGCCGGCGAGTCGGGGTCGAGGCTGAACGCCCACGGCTTCGCCCGGCTGCGGCGGCGCATCGCCCACACGCGTGGGTCGTCGCCGTTTAGGACGCACCAGCCCTCCGGCCGCGTGACCGTGGTGACGATGGCCTTGACCTCGGCGAGCTGGTCGAGGGTGTCGATGCCCTGCAGCCCGAGGTGGTCGGCGCTGACGTTGGTGACGACGCTGACATCGTTGGCCGTGACGCCCATCCCACGCAGCAGCATGCCGCCGCGGGCCGTCTCGAGGATGCCCACCTGGAGGCCCGGGGTCTCGAGGACGCCGCGGGCGCCGGCCGGGCCCGAGAAGTCACCGGCCTCCGTGGTCTCGCCCATGACGACGATCCCGTCGGTCGAGCTCCAGGCCGTCGTCAGCCCGGCGGCCATGCACATGTGCGCCATGAGCCGGGTCGTCGTCGTCTTGCCGTTCGTGCCGGTGACGGACGCGACCGGCACGGTGGGTGTGATGACGCTGGGGCCGGGGCCGTCCGGCGCGGCGAGGATCCTCTCGGCCGCCGCGCCGATGGCGTCCTCGGCCCGGCACGACGGCGCGAGGAGCTGCTCGAGGACCACGGCGACCTGCTCGCCGGCCACCTGTCCGCGGGTGCGGTGGACCCACGGGAAGGCGAGCACCGCGTCCTCCACGGCCCCTCCGGCGCGAACCCGGACGCCGAGCCGGCCGACGCCGATCTCGGTCCCGAGGCGTCGGGTCACGGTGCGGATGACCCGCATGACGAAGCGCTGGCGCAGCGCCGTGCCGCGCTTGCCCGGCCGCGCCGAGCGCAGCCCGAGGCGCGCCGCGAGGGCCTCGGCCTCGGTCCGCCGCAGGTCGAGGTAGCCGGGCAGGTGCAGGCTGACCTTGATGGCGGGCCGAGCGAAGTAGAGGTTCGGACCGTCGAGGACGCGCACCTCGTCGACCCGGACGGCCTCGGTCGCGGTGGCGGCGTCGGTCCCGGCGTCGGTGGTGGCGTCGGTGGTGGCGTCGGTCGCGCCGAGGGTGGTGGCGTCGGTCGCGGCGTCAGGCATGGGCAGGACTCTAGCGACGGGCTGGGGCGCTCGCGCGGCGCCGGTCAGGTCACTGGCCCATGGCGTGCACGCCGCCGTCGACGTGGACGATCTCGCCGGTCGTCGCCGGGAACCAGTCGGACAACAGCGCCGCGCACGCCTTGGCCGCGGGGACGGCGTCGTTGACGTCCCAGCCGAGCGGGGCCCGCTCGTCCCAGACCTGCTCGAACTGCTCGAAGCCGGGGATCGACTTGGCGGCGGTAGTGCGGATCGGGCCCGCGGCGACGAGGTTGCACCGCACGTTCCTCGGGCCGAGGTCGCGGGCCAGGTAGCGGTTCGTCGACTCGAAGGCGGCCTTCGCCACCCCCATCCAGTCGTACACCGGCCAGGCGAACTTCGCATCGAAGGTGAGCCCGACGACGCTGCCACCCTCCTTCATGAGCGGCAGGGCCGCGACCGCGAGGGACTTGAGGCTGTACGCCGAGATGTGCAGGGCCGTCGACACGTCCTCCCACGTCCCCTCGATGAAGTTGAACGCGCCCTGCGGGGCGAACCCGATCGAGTGCAGGACGCCGTCGAGGCCGTCGACGTGCTCGGCCAGGCGGTCGGCGAGGGTGTCGAGGTGTTCCTGCTCGGCGACGTCGAGCTCGATGACCGCAGGCGTCTCGGGCAGGCGACGCGCGATCGTCTGGGTGATCTTCATCGTCCGCCCGAACGAGGTCAGCACGACCCGCGCACCTTCCTCCTGAGCGATCTTGGCGACGTGGAACGCGATCGAGCTGTCCATGAGGACACCGGTGACGAGCAGCTTCTTGCCTTCGAGGATTCCCATGCCTGCGACTTTCTGTGGGTTCGGGGAGGAGATGCGGTCGACGCGCCTGCAGCGTGTCGGAGCGTCGGAGCCGGTCAGCGCCGGTCAGCGCCGGTCAGCGCCGGTCAGCGCCGGCCAGCGCCGCTGGGTCAGTGCCCCATGCCGAGGCCGCCGTCGACGGGGATGACGGCGCCGGTGATGTAGCCCGCCTCTTCGCTCGCGACGAACCGGACGACGGAGGCGACCTCCTCCGGCGTGGCGAAGCGGCCGGCGGGGATCCCGGACAGGTAGGCCTTCTTCTGGTCCTCGGGAAGCCCCGCGGTCATCTCGGTCTCGATGAAGCCCGGGGCGACGACGTTGGCCGTGATGCCGCGCCCACCGAGCTCGCGGGTGATCGACCGGGCCAGGCCGACGAGCCCGGACTTCGACGCGGCATAGTTGGTCTGGCCGGGCGAGCCGTAGAGGCCGACGACGCTGCTGATGAGGACGATCCGCCCCTTGCGCTTGCGGATCATGCCGGTGGCGGCCCGGCGCGCGCAACGGAACGCACCGGCGAGGTTGGTGTCGATGACCGCGTCGAACTCCTCGTCGCTCATCCGCATCAGCAGCGTGTCGCGGGTGATCCCGGCGTTGGCCACGAGCACCTCGACCGGGCCACCGAGCAGCTCCTCGGCCTGCGTGAACGCCTGGTCGACGGACGCCGTGTCGGTGACCTCGCAGACGACGCCGCGCAGCCCGTCCGGCGGCTCCCCCGAGCGGTAGGTGATGACGACGTTGTCGCCGGCGTCCGCGAAGGACCGGGCGATGGCCAGGCCGATGCCGCGGTTTCCTCCGGTCACGAGCACGTTGCGCTGCGTCCCCGCGGGTGCGCCGGGCGATGCGGTCGATGCCACTGGTCGTTCCTCCGTCCGTCCGGCCAGGCCGGGTCGTCGTGCTCACGGTCCGGCCCGCCTCGGCGGTCCGGAGCCCCATCAGTGCTGTCTGGTGCTGTCCCGAAACCTAACGGACTACCCAAGGGTAGACAGCACCGTAGGTCGCGGGGCGACGGCGACCTAAGGTGGAGAGGTGGCACGACACAACGACCGACCGGTGGTCCACACCGTCACCTCGGCGGCGACGTCGACGACCGACGACCAGAGCGCGCGGATGAAGCGCTACCTCATCATGATGGGGATCCGCGTCGCGTGCTTCGGGCTCGTCTTCGTCACGTCCGGCTGGGTGCGCTGGGCCGCCGTCGCCGGCGCGGTCGTCATCCCCTACTTCGCCGTCGTCATCGCGAACGCGGTGCGACCGCGGGAGGTCGGCTCCATCCAGGCCGTGACGCCGCGACCCGACGACACCCACCGCCTCGAGCAGTGACCCACCGGTGAGCGTCCTTCCCTCCCTCGACCCGGTCGAGGCACCCGAGCGCGTCTGCAGCGCGAAGGGCTGCCGAGCGACGGCCCGTCACGCGGTCGTCTGGAACAACCCGAAGCTGCACGCCGCCGACCGCCGCAAGGTCTGGCTCGCGTGCGACGAGCACCGGACGTCCCTCGCCGACTTCGTCGCGCTCCGGGGGTTCCTCATCGAGGTCGTCCCCGTGGAGGCGCTGACCGACGCCGACGGCTGACCGGTCGGCCGCGACGGTGCTCGGCCGGCTCAGCCGCCGATGGCGGACATGGGCCGGTCCGGCTGCACGAAGTCCGGGTCGCCGATGCCGTGCCCGCGCCGCTTGCGCCACATCTCGCCGCGCATCAGAGCGAGCAGCTCGTCGTCGGAGGCGCCGTCGCGCATCGGCCCGCGCAGGTCGGTCTCGGTGGTGGAGAACAGGCAGTTGCGCACCTGTCCGTCGGCGGTGAGTCGGGTGCGGTCGCAGGCCGCGCAGAAGGGGGCCGACACGCTGGCGATGATGCCGACCGTCTGGGGACCGCCGTCGACGAGGAACCGCTCGGCGGGGGCACTGCCCCGGTCTGCGGCCGGCAGGGGTGTCAGGGTCCACCGCTGCGAGAGCCGGGCCCGGATCTCGTCGGCCGTGACCATGTCGCGCCGGTCCCACGCGTGCTGGGCGTCGAGGGGCATCTGCTCGATGAAGCGCAGCTCGTAACCGCGCTCGAGGCACCACGCGAGCACGTCGGCGACCGCGTCGTCGTTGAGACCGCGCATCGCGACGGCGTTGACCTTGACCGGCGTCAGCCCGGCCTCGGCCGCCGCCCGGAGCCCGGCCTCGACGTCGGCGAGCCGGTCCCGGCGCGTCAGCCGCGTGAAGGTCTCGGCGTCGATGGTGTCGAGACTGACGTTGACGCGGTCGAGCCCCGCGTCGCGAAGGGCGGAGGCGACCTTCTCCAGGCCGACGCCGTTGGTCGTCATGGCGATGCGGGGCCGAGGCTCGAGCGCGGCGATGCCGGCGACGAGGTCCACGAGGGAGCGACGCAGGAGGGGCTCGCCACCGGTGAGGCGCACCTGGGTGACGCCGTCGCGGACGAACAGGCCGATGACGCGCAGCATCTCCGCGTCGGTGAGCATCTCGGCGCGCGGCATCCACGGCAGACCCTCCGCCGGCATGCAGTACGTGCAGCGCAGGTTGCACCGGTCGGTGACCGACACCCGCAGGTCGCGCGCCACCCGCCCGAACCGGTCGGCGAGGCCGGTGCCGACGGGCAGCACCGTGGGGTCGGGAAGGCTGGTCATGGCCTCCACTCTAGGCCGGGGTACCGTCAAGACGTGCTCAGACTGTGGTTGACCCGGCGCTGGCTGGTCGGGAGCCTCCTCGCGGTCCTCTTCGGCGTGGCGTGCTTCTACCTCGGCCTGTGGCAGTGGCACCGCCACGAGGACAAGCAGGTCAAGGTCGACGCCATCGCCCGCCACTACGACGCCTCGCCGGTCCCGCTGGAGCAGGCCCTCGCGGCAGGCCCGCTCACGCCCGAGCGGCAGTGGACGCGCGTCACCCTGAGGGGCACGTACGCGTCGGGCAGCGACCTGCTCGTGCGCAACCGCACCCTCGACCAGACGGTCGGGTTCGAGGTGCTGACCCCCTTCTCGACCGACGGACACGTCGTCCTCGTCGACCGGGGCTGGGTGCCCAACGCGCAGGACGCCGAGACGACGCCCCCGGCCGACCCCGCCCCCGCGGGCGAGGTCGCCGTGACGGGATGGCTGCGCACCGACGAGCCGAGCCTGGGCCGGGACCTGCCGCACCCCCAGCTGGCGAGCATCGACCTCACCGACGCCCGGGCCCAGGTGCCCGCGCTGAGCCCCCTCGACTGGTACGTCGTCCTCGGCTCCCAGCAGCCCGCCGCGTCGCCGGGCGCCCACCCGGTGCGGCCGCTGCCCCGCCCCGAGGAGGACCTCGGACCGCACCAGGCCTACGCCTACCAGTGGTGGCTGTTCATGCCCGGCGGCGTGGTCTTCGTCTGGTGGGCGTTGCGCCGCGAGCTCCTGCTGGCCGACAGCGAGACCGAGGACGGGACCGAGGGCGACATCGAGGGCGACGGCACATGGCGGCCGGCGCCGGGTAAGGGGTCGGTCGGGCACGTCCCGGTCGGCGTCGACCGCGCCGCCGCTCCCGCCGCCTCGGACCGTCCGTCACGGCCAGCACGTCCGGCCAAGCCGGCCAGACCCAGGAAGGTGCGCATCTGGGACGAGGAGGACGCGTAACCGTCCTCGGGCGCAGATCGCGGGGCGGTGGCCCTCAGACCGCGCGCTCGACGGCCTTCTCGTCGAACTGGGTGGCGTGCAGGTCGGCGTAGAGCCCGCCCCGGGCGAGCAGCTCGGCGTGTCGGCCCGTCTCGACGACACGGCCGTGGTCGAGCACCACGATGAGGTCGGCCTGCCGGATCGTTGAGAGCCGGTGGGCGATGACGATCGACGTGCGGCCCTCGAGGGCGGCGTCGAGCGCGCGCTGGACGGCCACCTCCGACTCGGAGTCGAGGTGGGCCGTCGCCTCGTCGAGCACGACGACGTCCGGCGCCTTGAGCAGCAGCCGTGCGATGGCGAAGCGCTGCTTCTCGCCGCCGCTGAGCCGGTGACCACGGTCACCCACCACCGTGTCGAGCCCCTCGGGCAGCTCCTCGACGAGGTCGCTGATCTGGGCCGCGCGCAGCGCCGCCGCGACCTGCGCCTCGGTGGCATCGGGACGGGCGTAGAGGAGGTTGGCGCGGATCGTGTCGTGGAACAGGTGCGCCTCCTGGGTCACGACCCCGACGCGCTGGCGCAGCGACTCCATCGTCACGTCGCGCAGGTCGAGCCCGCCGATGCGGACGCTCCCGGTACTCGGGTCGTAGAGCCGGGCGACGAGCGCGGTGAGCGTCGTCTTGCCGGCGCCCGAAGGACCGACGAGCGCCACGAGGGACCCCGCGGGCACGTCGAGGTCGATGTCGTGCAGGACGAGACCGCTGCCCCGGCGGTCGCCGGACGCGACCGACTCGAGCGAGGCCAGGGACACCTCGTCGGCGGAGGGGTAGCGGAACGACACGCCGTCGAGCGCGACGCCGAGCGGACCCCTGGGCAGGGCCACGGCGTCGGGTCGCTCCCGGACGAGGGGCTCGAGGTCGAGCACCTCGAAGACGCGTTCGAAGGAGATGAGGGCGGTCATGATGTCCACGCGCACGTTGGACAGCGACGTCAGGGGGCCGTAGAGGCGGGCGAGGAGGGCGGCCAGTGCGAGGAGGGTGCCGACCGAGAGCGTCCCGCCGACGGCCATGACCCCGCCGAAGCCGTAGACCATCGCGGTGGCGAGGGCCGCCACCAAGGTGAGCCCCGCCATGAAGACCGTGCGGTTGACCGCGATCTCGATGCCGATGTCGCGGACCCGTCCGGCGCGCTCGGCGTACTCGGCCTCCTCGCGCGCGGGCGAGCCGAAGAGCTTGACCAGGAGGGCACCGGCGACGTTGAACCGCTCGGTCATCCGGGTGCCCATGTCGGCGTTGACGGTCATCTGGCGGTGGGCGAGCGTCGCGAGACGGCGCCCCATGAGCCGCGCCGGGACGAGGAAGAGCGGCACGAGCAGCAGCGAACCCAGCGTCAGCGGCCAGGAGAGGGCGAACATCGCGCCGACGACGAGCACGACCGACACGACGTTGCTGACGACGTTCGACAGCACCGAGGTGAAGGCCTGCTGGGCGCCGACGACGTCGCTGTTGAGACGCGAGACGAGCGAGCCGGTCTGGGCGCGCGTGAAGAAGGCGATCGGCTGGCGCAGGACGTGGCCGAAGACCTCGGTGCGCAGGTCGTTGATGAGGCCCTCGCCGATGCGCGCGGAGTACCAGCGTGAGACGACCGTGAGCAGCACGTCCACCACCGCGATGGCGGCAACGACCAGGGAGAGCCGGACGACGAGCCCGGAGTCCCTCGGTACGACGCCGTCGTCGACGATCGCCTTGAGCAGGAGCGGGACGGCGACGACGAGGAGCGAGTCGAGGACGACGACGAGGAGGAAGGCCGCGATGGCGCCCTTGTAGGGGCGCGCGTAGCCGAGTACCCGACGCCGGGTGCCGGGCGCGAGGCTCCGCTCGGCGACGGACGAGTCGCGCGACATCGACCGCATCGCCATCCACGGCTGCATCCCCACGGCGACTCCTCCTTGCTCCGCGTCGGCCCTCTCGGACCGGCTGCTCCTCTCCATCCAACCCGCGACCACCGACACCGATTCCCGACACCGGTTCCCGACACCGTTCACAGCACCCGGCGACGTGCCCCGGCGTCGGAAAGCCCCCGGAGGCCTCGGGGGTGTCAGGACGCGTCGTGAGCGTCGGGACGCAGGCGCCCCACCATGCCGAGGAGGAGCCCGGTCTGGGCCTGACGCTCGGCGCGCAGCTGGGTCTCGGCGTCGTTGGTCACGGCGGCGCGCAGCAACGGCTTGAGGGCACGCACCGCCTCGGCGGGGGCCTCGAGGAGGGCCGCGACGAGGGAGGCCGTGGCCTCGTCGAGATCGGCCGCCGGCGCGATCGAGGTGAGCAGGCCCATGGCGTGGGCCTCGGGCGCCGACACCGGTCGGCCCGTGGCACACATCTCCAGGGCCCGGGCGTACCCGACGAGGTGGACGAGCGGACCCGTGCCGCCGAGGTCCGGGACGAGGCCGAGGCTCACCTCACGCATGGCGAACCACGAGTCGAGCGCCGCGACGCGCAGGTCCGCGGCGAGCGCGAGCTGGAGTCCCGCCCCGATCGCGTAGCCGTGCACCTGGGCGACGACGACGGCCGGACACTGCGCCCAGGCCGTGAAGCCCTCCTGGAAGCGCGCGATGCCGTCCTGGACGGACGCGGGGCCGCCGGAGACGAGCGCGAGGACGCTCTCCTCCCCCGGCACGCCCTCGGGCGTGAACATCGCGGTGTCGATGCCGGCCGAGAACGCCGCCCCCTCCCCGCGCAGGACGACGACGCGCACCTCCTCGGGCACCGAGCGGGCCTGGTCGGCGAGCGCCGCCCACAGCGAGGGCGTCTGGGCGTTGCGCCGGTCCGGGTGGTCGAGGACGAGGGTGCGAACGGGGCCGGCCGTCTCGACACGCAGGTGCGGATGGGGCCGGTCGTGCTGCGTCGCGGTCATGCCTCGCAGGCTACCGGCGGGTCACCTCGTCAGGCGGCCGCGGGCAGCCGGGCCGGCAGCACGGCCCGGAGCACGCCCCACCCGCCGACGGACGCCGGCTGGACGACCTCGACCCGGAAGACGCGTGCACAGTCCAGGCACGACCAGGCGGCGGTCGGGTCGGGGAAGGGCGTCACGTCCTCGCCCGCGCAGAACGGGCAGCTGAGGGTGTGGTCGGTCGGCATGTCGAGAAGTGTCACGCCGCCGGGGACGAAAGACAATAACGGTCCATGATGTGACCCATCACAGGCACTTATGAGTCAGGCGAGCGCGATGAGGTCCCGGTAGTCCGGCCCCCAGAGGTCCTCGACACCGTCGGGCAGCAGGAGGATGCGCTCGGGCTCGAGGGCCTCGACCGCGCCCTCGTCGTGGGTGACGAGGACGACGGCGCCTTCGTACGTCTTGAGCGCGCCGAGGATCTCCTCGCGCGACGCGGGGTCGAGGTTGTTCGTGGGCTCGTCGAGGAGGAGGACGTTGGCGGCCGAGACCACCAGCATCGCCAGCGACAGGCGCGTCTTCTCACCGCCGGACAGCACGCCCGCGGGCTTGTGGACGTCGTCGCCGGAGAAGAGGAAGGACCCGAGCACCTTGCGGACCTCGGTCTCGCCGAGGTCCGGGGCACTCGACTTCATGTTCTCCAGGACGGTCCGCTCGACGTCGAGGTTCTCGTGCTCCTGGGCGTAGTAGCCGAGGCGCAGGCCGTGGCCCGGCTCGACCTCGCCCGTGTCCGGGGCGTCGACGCCGGCGAGCATCCGCAGCAGGGTCGTCTTGCCGGCGCCGTTGAGGCCGAGCACGACGACCTTGCTCCCCCGGTCGATGGCGAGGTCGACGTCGGTGAACACCTCGAGCGACCCGTACGAGCGCGACAGCCCTGAGGCGCGCAACGGCGTCCTGCCGCAGGCAGCCGGTTTCGGGAAGCGCAGCTTGGCCACCTTGTCCTGGACGCGCTCGCCCTCGACGCCGGCGAGGAGGCGCTCGGCACGCTTGGCCATGTTCTGGGCGGCCACGGCCTTCGTGGCCTTGGCACGCATCTTGTCCGCCTGGGCCAGCAGTGCGCCGGCCTTCTTCTGCGCGTTCTGCAGCTCGCGGCGTCGGCGTCGCTCGTCGGTCTCGCGCTGCTGGAGGTAGGTCTTCCAGCTCACGTTGTAGACGTCGAGGGCCGAGCGGTTGGCGTCGAGGTGGTAGACCTTGTTGACCACCGCGTCGAGCAGGTCGGCATCGTGGCTGATGACGATGAGCCCGCCCTTGTACGCGCGCAGGTACTCACGCAGCCACACGATCGAGTCGGCGTCGAGGTGGTTGGTCGGCTCGTCGAGCAACAGGGTCTCGTTGCCGGAGAAGAGGATCCGCGACAGCTCGACGCGTCGCCGCTGGCCACCGGAGAGCGTGCGAAGGGGCTGGGAGAGGATGCGCTCGTCGAGCCCGAGGGCGCTCGCGATCGAGGCTGCCTCGGACTCGGAGGCGTAGCCGCCCTGGGCCTCGAACTCGACCTCGAGGCGCGCGTACTTGCGCATGGCCTTGTCGCGGACCTTCTCGTCGTCGCTGCCCATCCTCACCTCGGCCGCGGCGCGGTCGCGGACGATCGTGTCGAGGCCGCGGGCCGACAGGATGCGGTCCCGGGCGAGGATCTCGAGGTCGCCCGTGCGTGGGTCCTGGGGCAGGTAGCCGACCGCGCCGGTGCGAGTCACGGTGCCCGCGGCGGGCAGCCCCTCCCCGGCGAGGACCTTGGTCAGGGTCGTCTTGCCGGCCCCGTTGCGACCGACCAGGCCGATGCGGTCGCCGGAGTCGACGCGGAAGCTGGCGTCCTCCAACAGCAGGCGCGCCCCAGCACGCAGCTCGATCCCGGTGGCGACGATCACGGCGTTCCTCCTCGATGTGCCGCACTTCGTCAGCGGCCGGACAACCCCACCATTCTAGGAGCGTCGCGAGGGTGCCGCCGACGGGTCGTCCCGCCGCCGGCTCACGTCGTTGCGGAACCAGGCCGGTTGGACGCCGGCGAGGCAGCCGTCGAGGGTGTCCCCGCCGCCCCGGCGGTGCGGTCCCGCACCACGAGCACGATGCCGGCGCCGACGAACGAGAAGGCGGCGCTCACGAGCGCCGCGACGTCCCAGCCGTCGACGAGCCCGGGGCCCGGCGGCCGCGTCGCGTGGCCCGCGACGAGCACGGAGAGTCGGCCGGCGACGTGCGAGCCGAGGTCGGCCACGAGCGCGTTGAGGACGGTGACGGGTCCGGTGAAGCCGACGAGCGCGAGCACCGTGGCCAGGGCCGCCACGACGAGGGCGCGACGTGGCTGGCCCGCGTGGGCCTGGCCGTCGCGTCCGGGCGCCCCCGAGCTGCGTGGTGACGTGCTCACGACCCGCTCGTGTGTCGGCCGGCCTCACCGCCGGGCCGGGAGGTCCGACGACAGGCCGTCGGACCACTTTACGACCGGGGGCACCGGCGCTCAGTCCTTTCGGCCGAGAGCACCACCGGCCGCATCGATGCGCTCGGGTAGCGTGAGCCCCCGTGACAGCCCCCATCACCGCCCGTGACATCACCGCAGCCGAGCACCTAGCCTGGCTGCGCACGCAGCCGTCCGCGAGCTTCCTGCAGACCCCGGCGTGGGGAGAGGTCAAGCGGGACTGGCGACACGGGTCGGTGGGCTTCTTCGAGGGCGACCGGATGGTCGGCGCGGCGCTCGTGCTCCATCGGTCCCTGCCGCGCATCGGGCGGTCGCTCGCCTACGTCCCGGAGGGTCCGGTCATCGACTGGACCTCCCCGCGTCTCGTCGAGCTGCTCCGCGCACTGCGGGACCACCTCCACGGCAAGGGGGCCTTCGCGCTGCGTCTCGGGCCACCCGTGCCCACGCACCGCTGGCACGCCGCCACCATCAAGGCGGCCATCGCCGACGACGACGTGCGCCGCTACGACGAGGCGACCCCCGACGTCGTCGAGCCCGTCGGCACCGCGGTCGTCGCCGAGCTGGAGCGACTCGGCTTCCGGCACCTCTCGCCCGAGGACGGGTTCGCGGCCGGGCAGCCCGAGTACGTCTTCCAGGTGCCTCTCGCGGGGCGCACCGAGGCCGACGTCCTCGCCGGCATGAACCAGCTCTGGCGCCGCAACGTCAAGAAGACCACCAAGAACGGCGTCACGGTCCGCGTCGGCGACGCGGCCGACCTCGGGACGTTCCACCGCCTCTACGTGGAGACGGCAGAGCGGGACCGATTCACCCCACGGGGACGTGAGTACTTCGAGCACATGTACGCGACGATGTCGGCCGAGGACGCCCAGCGCATCCGGGTGTACCTCGCCGAGCACGAGGGCGATGCCCTCGCCGCGACGATCTGGATCCGCGTCGGTGAGCATGCCTGGTACTCCTACGGCGCCTCGACCGCCGCCAATCGCGAGCTGCAGGCGTCCACCGCGATCCAGTGGCAGATGATCCGCGACTCCATCGCCGCGGGCGCGACCGTCTACGACCTGCGCGGGATCACCAACACCGTCGCGGCCGACAACCCCCACATCGGGCTCATCCGGTTCAAGGTCGGGACGGGCGGCGAGGCGGTGCGTCTCGCCGGTGAATGGGATCTGCCGCTGAACCGCTTGCTGTACAAGGCTTTCGACCTCTACATGAAGCGGCGGTGACGGTTCGTGTCCTTGGTGCTGCACGTCGACGGTGAGCGCTGGCGCTCGGCCCACGACCGGTTCGTCGCCGACCGTCCGGGCCTCGTGCCTGTCGTCAAGGGCAACGGCTACGGGTTCGGGCGCGAGCTGCTGTGCGCGGAGGCCGGCCGCCTCGGCGTGCCCATGGTGGCCACCGGCACCTACGCCGAGCTGCCCGAGACCCTCGGCTGGTTCGGCGGCGACGTCCTCGTCATGGAGCCGTACCGGGCGGCCGTCCACGACGGTGTGCCGGCGCTCGTCCACGACCGTGCCGTGCACACGGTCACGACGCGCGAGGACCTCGCGGACCTGCGTGCCGCGAACGCCCGCGCGCGGGTCGTCGTCGAGGGCCTGACCTCGATGAACCGGTTCGGAACCCCGATGACCGAGGTCGCGGCCCTCGTCGGCGAGGCGGATGCCGTCGGCGTCACGCTGCACCTGCCGCTCGGCAGCGGCCACGTCGAGGAGATCAGCCGGTTCGTCGCCGCCGTCCCCGGCGAGCTGACGTGGTACGTCTCGCACGTCAGCGCGGCGGAGCTCGCCGAGCTGCACCGGCGCCACCCCGGGCTCGAGTTCCGCCCCCGCATCGGCACCGACCTCTGGTACGCCGACAAGGGCTCCTACGAGGTCCGGGCCCACGTCCTCGACGTACGCCGCGTCGGCCGCGGCGCCCGCGCCGGCTACCGGCAGCGTCCGGTGGCGGCCGGCCACCTCGTGGTGGTCAGCGGCGGCACGTCGCACGGCGTCGCCATGGAGAGTCCCGCCTCGGCCGCCACGGCCCGGTCGCGCGCCGTGGCGGTCGCCGAGGGAGTGCTCGAGGCTGCGCACCGCGTCCGGTCGCCCTTCACCGTCTCGGGCACGATGCCTCGCTTCGCGGAGCCGCCCCACATGCAGTGCAGCATCCTCACCCTCCCCGACGGCGTCACTCCGCCGCAGGTGGGCGACGAGGTGACGGTCCGGATGCGCCTGACGACGACGACCCCCGACGCCGTCGTCGTGTCCTGACGCGTGCCCTGACGCGTGTCCGGACGCGAGCCCGGACCCGCCGGTGGGTACGGCCTCACCAGATCGAGACGGACGGGCCCAGGCCCGGCTGACCCAGCGGACCGCGACGCCCCGGGGCGCCGGTCCCGAGCCACAGGAGCAGCCCGATGACCTTCAACGACAACGCGCAGCTGGACACCTCGCAGGTCGAGAGCGGACGTGGCGGCAGCTTCGGCGGCGGAGGCGGGGGGTTCCCCGGCGGCATCCAGGTCGGGGGCGGCATCGGCGGCCTCATCGTGCTCGTCCTGCTGCTCATCTTCGGGGGCGGACGGCTCCTCGGCGGGGGCGACTCCGGCGACACCGGCGTCGGGGGCCTGCCGGCCCAGCAGCTCGACAACAGCCAGGTCGCCGCGGCCGGGCAGGTCGACCAGGGCGAGTTCTCCCGGTGCAGGACGGGCGCGGACGCCAACCGGGACGACGTCTGCCTCGTCGTCGCGACGGTCAACAGCGTCCAGGACTACTGGACGAAGACGCTGCCGAAGTACCAGGTGAACTACGAGCCGGCCAAGACGGTCATCTACCAGGGCCAGACACCCTCCGGCTGCGGCACCGCGAACTCGCAGGTCGGGCCGTTCTACTGCCCCCTCGACGGCAAGGTGTACATCGACGCGAGCTTCTTCGCCGAGCTGCAGAGCACGTTCGGGGCAGACGGCGGCCAGCTGGCCAAGGAGTACGTCGTCGCGCACGAGTACGGCCACCACATCCAGGACCTCCTCGGCATCCTCAACCGGGCCCAGCAGGACCCGCAGGGCCCGAACTCCGGCTCCGTGCGCATGGAGCTCATGGCCGACTGTCTCGCGGGCACGTGGGTCAAGCACGCCACCGAGACCACCGACCAGAACGGCACGACGCTGCTCAAGCCCATCACCGAGTCCGACATCAGGTCCGCCCTGTCGGCCGCCGCCGCCGTCGGCGACGACCGCATCCAGGAGAAGATGCAGGGCCGCGTCACCCCGGAGTCCTGGACCCACGGGTCGGCGAAGGCCCGGCAGGCGTGGTTCACGCAGGGCTACCGCACCGGCGACATCAACCAGTGCAACACCTTCGGCGTCGAGTCGGTGAGCTGACGCACCGAGCAGCTCAGGGCGCGTCGGGCTCGGTGAGCTCGACCCACACCGCGCGGCCGCGTCGCAGGGCGCTGTCCAGCACGTCCCGGCGTGGGTCGGGCAGGTCGTAGAGCTCGCGCAGCGGCAGGTCGCGCAGCGCCCGCAGGGCCGACGCGTCGAGGACCTGCCGGACGAGGCGCCGGTCGCCGCCGACCACGAGGCCGCGCGGGAGCCCGGGTGCAGCGGAGGCGGGCGACTCGTCGCCGCCGAGCAGCACCCGGCGCGCATGCCCGACGACGGCCTCGACGAGCTCGTCGGCCTGCTTGCCGCGCCGTCGCGCGAACCGCTGCTGCGACCAGCCGCCGGCTGCCGTGCGCGACTGGACGTGCCGCGTCCCGACCTTCGAGCCACGCCACGCGCCGTCGACGGCCAGGCCGACCGCGTACCCACCGCGCCGAACGAGCACGACGCCGAGCGGGTCGTGGGAGAACGGCGTGGCCACGAGGGTGGATCCGTCGGCCGCCCGCGCGGACACGACGACGCCGCCGGGAGCGGTCTCCTCGGCGGCGTCGTAGAGGCCGTGGCGCTCGGCGAACCCGGCCATCCAGCGGTCGAACCGGTCGGGGTCGACCTCGATGACCCGGCTGCCCACGGTCAGGTCGCGTTCAGGGTGCGGCTCAGAGGTTGAAGCCGAGGGCGCGCAGCTGCTCGCGGCCGTCCTCGGTGATCTTGTCCGGGCCCCACGGCGGCATCCACACCCAGTTGATCCGGTGGGAGGCGACGAGTCCCTCGAGCGCCTGCGCGGTCTGGTCCTCGATGACGTCGGTGAGCGGGCACGCGGCGGAGGTCAGCGTCATGTCGATGACGGCGTGCGCCTGCGCGTCGACGGTGATGCCGTAGACGAGCCCGAGGTCGACGACGTTGATGCCGAGCTCGGGGTCGACGACGTCGCGCAGGGCCTCCTCGACGTCGGCGACGTTGGTCGGGGTGGTGGTCTCGGTCATGACGACACTCCCTGGGTCGGTCGGTGGGTGGGTCGGGCAGGTCGGGTGCTGTCAGCGGGGGCGGTGGACGCCTCGCCGATGTCGACGCCGGCGCGGGCGAGCGCATCGGTGAAGGCGGTCCAGCCGAGCAGCGCGCACTTGACGCGTGCCGGGTACTTCGCGACGCCGGCGAAGGCGACGCCGTCACCGATGACCTCCTCGTCACCGCTGAGGGTGCCCTTGGAGGTGAGCATCGCGCGCATCGCGGCGAAGGTCGACAGCGCCTCGGCCACGGGTCGGCCGATGACCTCCTCGGCGAGGACCGACGAGCTGGCCACCGAGATCGAGCAGCCCCGGGCGTCGTACGACACGTCGCGCACGACCGCGTCGGAGCCCTCGCCCGCGACCTCGACCCGCAGGGTCACCTCGTCGCCGCACGTCGGGTTGATGTGGTGCACCTCGGCGTCGAACGGCTCGCGCAGACCCGCGTGGTGCGGCCGCTTCGAGTGGTCGAGGATGAGCTCCTGGTAGAGGTCCATCAGCTCGCCTCCCTCGCGTCGTCGGCCTCGCCGCGCAGCGCCCGCGCGTCGTGGCGGGCCTCGAGGTCGGCGTCGGGGTCGGAGTCGAGGTCGGTGCCGGTCACGTCGATGCCGAAGATCCGGGGCACGCGGTCGAGCGCCGCGAGCAGGGCGCGGACGTCGTCGGGACCGTTGTGCACGCCGAACGACGCGCGCGTCGTGGCCGTGGCGCCGAGGACGCGGTGCAGCGGCCACGCGCAGTGGTGGCCGACGCGCACGGCGACGCCGGCGTCGTCGAGCACCTGCCCGACGTCGTGCGCGTGGACGCCCTCGACGACGAACGCGACGGCCCCGCCGCGGGGCGTGCCGACGGCGGGGCCGACGACGCGTACCCAGGGGCGCGCGGCGAGCCCGCGTTGGAGCAGGTCGACGAGAGCGGCCTCGTGCGCGTGGACGCGGTCGATGCCGATGGACTCGATCCAGCGCACGGCCGCGGCGAGGCCCACTGCCTGTGCGGCGTTGGGCACGCCGGCCTCGAACTTCTGCGGCGCAGGGGCGTAGGTCGAGCGCTCCATCGTGACGAGCTCGATCATCGAGCCACCTGTGAGGAACGGCGGCATCACGTCGAGCAGCGCACCGCGACCCCAGAGGACGCCGACGCCCATCGGGCCGTACATCTTGTGGCCGCTGAACGCGATGAAGTCGGCGCCGAGCGTCGCGACGTCGACGGGCAGGTGCGGCACCGACTGGCACGCGTCGACGACGACCAGCGCACCGACGGCGTGGGCGCGCTCCGCCAGCTGGGTCACGGGGTTGACCGTGCCGAGCACGTTGGAGACGTGCGTGAAGGCGAAGACCTTGGTGCGCTCGGTGAGCAGGTCGCCGAGCCCGTCGAGGTGCAGGGCACCGTCCTCGCCGACCGGCACCCAGCGCAGGGTCGCGCCCGTGCGACGGGCGAGCTCCTGCCAGGGCACGAGGTTGGCGTGGTGCTCCATCTCGGTGACGAGGATCTCGTCCCCGGGACCGAGCACGAAGCGCTCGTCCTTGGGGTCGTCGGTGGGCGCGGCGTTGGAGAACGCGTACGCGACGAGGTTGAGGGCCTCCGTGGCGTTCTTGGTGAAGACCACCTCGTCGGACGGCGCGCCGATGAACGAGGCGATGGTCGCGCGGGCGGCCTCGAAGTCGTCGGTCGCCTCCTCGGCGAGCTGGTGCGCGCCGCGGTGGACCGCGGCGTTGCGCTGCTCGTAGAAGGCGCGCTCGGCGTCCAGGACAGCGGTCGGCTTGTGCGACGTCGCCCCCGAGTCGAGGTAGACCAGCGGCCTGCCGTCGCGCACGGTGCGCGCGAGGATGGGGAAGTCACCGCGGATCGCGGCGAGCTCCCCATCCGTGAACGGCAGGACGTCAGTCATCGGGCTCAGGCCTCCACCACCGCGGGAGCCGCGGTGAGGTAGCGGTCGTAACCCTCGTCCTCGAGGCGGTCGGCCAGCTCGGGGCCACCCTCCTCGACGATCTTGCCCTCGACGAAGACGTGCACGAAGTCCGGCTTGATGTAGCGCAGGATCCGCGTGTAGTGCGTGATGAGCAGGACGCCGAGGTCGCTGTTCTTCTTGGCGCGGTTGACACCCTCGGAGACGATCTTCAGGGCGTCGACGTCGAGGCCGGAGTCGGTCTCGTCGAGGACGGCCACCTTCGGCTTGAGCAGCTCCATCTGGAGGATCTCGTGGCGCTTCTTCTCGCCGCCCGAGAAGCCCTCGTTGACGTTGCGCTCGGCGAACGCGGGGTCCATGCGGAGGTTGTTCATGGCCTCCTTGACCTCCTTGACCCACGTCCGCAGCTTCGGGGCCTCGCCGTCGACGGCGGTCTTGGCGGTGCGCAGGAAGTTGCTCACCGTGACGCCGGGGACCTCGACCGGGTACTGCATCGCGAGGAAGAGCCCGGCCCGGGCGCGCGCGTCGACGCTCATCGCGAGGACGTCCTCGCCGTCGAGGGTCACCGTGCCACCGGTGACCGTGTACTTCGGGTGGCCGGCGATGCTGTAGGCCAGCGTCGACTTGCCGGAGCCGTTCGGCCCCATGATCGCGTGGGTCTCCCCCGACTTCACGGTGAGGTCGACCCCGCGCAGGATCTCCTTGGGGCCGTCCTCGGTCTCGACCGAGACCGTGAGTCCCTTGATCTCGAGCGTGCTCATCGGGTCAGTTCTCCTTGTTCGTCGGGCTGTTCGTCGGGCTGTTCGTCGTGCTGGGGGTCTGCTGGGTGGCGGCCGCGTAGGCCGTGGAGGCGAGCTCCTCCTCGATCGCCGCGGTGACCTCGTCCCGCAGGTCGGCGAGCGGGATCTCGCGGATGATGTCGGCGAAGAAGCCGCGCACGACGAGGCGCTTGGCCTCGTCCTCGGTGATGCCGCGCGACTGCAGGTAGAACAGCTGCAGGTCGTCGAAACGCCCTGTCGCAGAGGCGTGCCCGGCGCCCTCGATCTCACCGGTCTCGATCTCGAGGTTCGGCACCGAGTCGGCGCGGGCGCCGTCGGTCAGGACGAGGTTGCGGTTGAGCTCGTAGGTGTCGGTGCCCTCGGCCTCGGCACGGATGAGCACGTCGCCGACCCACACGGTGCGGGCGGTCTCGCCCTGGAGCGCGCCCTTGTAGGTCGCCCGGCTCTTGCAGTGCGCCTCGTTGTGGTCGACGTAGGACCGGTGCTCGAGGTGCTGTCCGGCGTCGGCGAAGTACACGCCGAGCAGGGTCGCGTCACCACCGGGCCCTGCGTAGCGCACGTTGGCGTTGACGCGGACGACCGCCCCGCCCAACGACACGGCGAGGTGCTTGTAGCGGGCGTCACGGCCGACGAGGGCGTCGTGCTGGGCCAGGTGCTGGGCGTCGTCGTCCCAGCGCTGCACGGACACGAGCGTGAGGTCGGACCCGTCGCCGGTGACGACGGACACGAGCTGTGAGTAGCGGGCCGAACCCGTGTGCTCGACGACGACGGTCGCCTTGGAGAAGCGCCCGGCGCGCACGACGAGGTGGCCGTGCACCGGCTCACCGCCGGTGCCGACGAGCGAGAGGCGCACCGGCGCGTCGAGCTCCGCCTCCGCCGGGATGTCGAGCAGCAGCGCGCCGTCGGCAGCCGCGCCGGCGACGACCGCGGCACGGTCCTGGGGCGGGAGGATGCCGAGCCCCTGGGCCTGGCCGGCCGTGATCGTCGACGTCGTGACCCCTTCGGGCAGCTGGCTGCCCACGTCGAGGCGACCCGTCGCACCCTCGGCGAGCAGGCCGGCGAGCTTCTTGACGGGCGTGAAGCGCCAGTCCTCCTCGCGGCCCGAGGGCAGCGGGAAGGCGGCGACGTCGAAGGACGCCGTGCGCTCGGCGCGCGACTGGTCCGGCACGAAGGCCGCAGCGGAGTCGGTGTGGGCACGGTTGGCGGCGTCGGCCACGGAGCTACCCGTGTCGACGAGCGTGTCGGCAACGGACATCAGCCGACGGCTCCTTCCATCTGGAGTTCGATGAGGCGGTTGAGCTCAAGGGCGTACTCCATGGGCAGCTCTCGCGCGATCGGCTCGATGAAGCCGCGCACGATCATCGCCATGGCCTCGTCCTCGGCCATGCCGCGGGACATGAGGTAGAACAGCTGGTCCTCGGAGACCTTCGAGACCGTCGCCTCGTGGCCCATGGACACGTCGTCCTCGCGGATGTCGACGTACGGGTAGGTGTCGGAGCGGCTGATCGTGTCGACGAGCAGGGCGTCGCAGCGCACGGTCGAGGCCGAGTGCGAGGCGCCCTCGAGCACCTGCACGAGACCGCGGTAGGAGGCGCGACCGCCACCACGAGCCACGGACTTGCTGATGATCGAGCTCTTCGTGTTGGGAGCCGCGTGGACCATCTTGGAGCCGGTGTCCTGGTGCTGCCCCTCGCCAGCGAAGGCGATCGAGAGCGTCTCACCCTTGGCGTGCTCGCCCATGAGGAAGACGGCGGGGTACTTCATCGTCACCTTGGAGCCGATGTTGCCGTCGATCCACTCCATCGTCGCGCCCTCCTCGCAGGTGGCGCGCTTGGTGACGAGGTTGTAGACGTTGTTGGACCAGTTCTGGATCGTCGTGTAGCGCACGCGGGCGTTCTTCTTGACGATGATCTCGACGACGGCCGAGTGCAGGGAGTCCGACTTGTAGATCGGCGCGGTGCAGCCCTCGACGTAGTGCACGTAGGAGCCCTCGTCGGCGATGATCAGCGTGCGCTCGAACTGGCCCATGTTCTCGGTGTTGATGCGGAAGTAGGCCTGCAGCGGGATGTCGACGTGGACGCCCTTGGGCACGTAGATGAACGAGCCACCGGACCACACGGCGGTGTTGAGCGCGGCGAACTTGTTGTCGCCTGCGGGGATCACCGTCGCGAAGTGCTCGCGGAAGATGTCCTCGTGCTCCTTGAGCGCGGTGTCGGTGTCGAGGAAGATGACGCCCTGCTGCTCGAGGTCCTCACGGATCTGGTGGTAGACGACCTCGGACTCGTACTGCGCGGCGACGCCGGAGACGAGGCGCTGCTTCTCGGCCTCCGGGATGCCCAGGCGGTCGTAGGTGTTCTTGATGTCCTCGGGCAGGTCGTCCCACGTGGCCGCCTGCTTCTCGGTGGACTTCACGAAGTACTTGATGTTCTGGAAGTCGATGCCGGTCAGGTCGGAGCCCCACGAGGGCATCGGCTTCTTGCCGAAGAGGCTCAGGCTCTTCAGGCGCAGCTTCGTCATCCACTCGGGCTCGTTCTTGCGGGCCGAGATGTCGCGCACGACGTCCTCGTTGAGCCCACGGCGAGCTGACGAGCCGGCCACGTCGCTGTCGGCCCAGCCGTACTCATAGGTGCCGATGCCCTTGAGGCCGGGGTTCAGCTCTTCGATGTGGGTGGTCATGAGGAACCTTCCTTGACGTGCGTTCGGTCGTTCCGTGCGGACGTGGTGGCGGACGTGGTGGCGGACGTGCTGGCGGACGTGCTGGCGGACGTGCTGGCGGACGTGCTGGCGGACGTGCTGGCGGACGTGGTCGTGCCCGGGCTCGCGGGTGCGGGGCTACTCAGTGCTGCACCGGAGGCAACATCCGGGGCGTCGGCGCTCTTCCGTGCGAGTCCACCCGTCGGGATGAACGTCGTGCACACGTGGTGGCCGCCCGCGAGCGTCGCCAGCCGCTGCACGTGCACCCCGAGGAGCCGGGAGAACGCATCGGTCTCGGCCTCGCAGAACTGGGGGAACTCCTCGGCGACGTGCTGCACGGGGCAGTGGCCCTGGCACAGCTGGACGCCGGCCAGACCTCCGCTGCCGACCGGGCGTGCCGTCGCGGCGAAGCCGTCCTCGCTCAGTGCCTCGACGAGGACGTCGGCGCGGGCGGCGGGGTCGTCGCCGACGGCGTCGAGACGCGCCGCGTAGCGTGCCTCGAGGGCGCCGACGCGCTCGCGGGCGAAGGCACCGACCGCGCCGCTGCCGGCCCGCTCCTCGAGGAACCCCAGCACCTCGACGGCCAGCGAGTCGTAGTCGGCCTCGAGGGAGCGGTGACCGACCTCGGAGACGACGTACGCGCGGGCCGGTCGGCCGCGGCCCCGCCGCTGGCCGGCCGGCTCGTGGGGCACGACGGCGCCCTGCTCCACGAGGGCGTCGAGGTGGCGTCGGACGGCGGCCGGGGTCAGGTCGAGGTGACGGCCGAGCTCCGCGGCCGTGACGGGCCCGTCGGAGGAGACCATGTGGAGCACGCGCGAGCGCGTCCGGGACTCGAGCGGCGACACGTGGTCGCCGTCCCTGCCCTCGCGCGGTGCATGCTCCGGGAAAAACACAACACCATTGTGACGTAATTGCTCGTGGAAGTGCCAGTTAGGTCCGCCTAACCGGCGACGTCGACCGGTATGCGAGGTTCACTCCTCCTCGTCGCGCTCGCGCCGCTCGGCGGCGTCCTCCTCGTCGTCGTCCCCGTAGCCGTCGTCACCGTACGGCCGGTCGTACGCGTCGAAGCCGTCGCCCGCGTCCTCCTCCTCCGGCGTGGGCTCCGGCGGCATGATCACCGACGGCAGCCTCGTGCGGGGCGGGGCCACGGCGTCGGGCCCGAACCACCGGCGTCGCAGCGGGGCGGTGACCCAGCCCAGCGGGCAGGTGAGGACGTAGCCGTAGGCGACGACCATTCCGGTGGCCCCGGGGAAGAACACGAGCCCGAGCACGAGCAGCACGCCGAGCGGGACCGAGATCCGCAGGTGCCGCGGCGAGAGCAGGTCACGGAAGGACCGGAACCGGAACGAGGAGGCCATGAGGGCGGCGGGCACGACGCCCGCGGCGACCGGCAGCAGCGGTGCCCAGTCGTAGAGCGGTTCGCCGATGGCCATGACGGTGGCGATGACGACACCGGCGGCGCCCGGGCTCGCGAGGCCCACGAAGTACCGCTTGTCGGCGAGCGGGTCGATGGTGACGTTGAAGCGGGCGAGGCGGTAGGCCGCGCAGGCCAGCCAGAACATGGCGCCGGCCCAGGCCCAGACCGGGTGCGCGGGCAGGGCCCACGTGTACACGAGGACCGCGGGCGCGATGCCGAAGGAGATGAGGTCCGCGAGCGAGTCGAACTGCAGCCCGAAGGGGGTGATGGCCCCGACGGCGCGGGCCACGGCGCCGTCGCAGATGTCGAGGACGATCGAGATTCCGACGAGCACGGCCGCCGCGCGGAACTCCCCCTGGAAGGACAGCAGCACGGAGGAGAAGCCGCAGAGCATGTTGCCGAGCGTGAACAGGCTGGGCAGCACGGCGCGGGCGCGCACCCGCGGGTTGAGCCGGCTCCACGGGACGACGCGCGCCCCGGTGGACGAGACGAGACGGATGCCGCGGGTGACGCGGTCGCGCCGTCGTGGTCGCGACCCTGCTGCTGGGTCGCCGGTCACGACGCGTCCGTCGCGGGGAAGCGGCCGAGGACCGTCTCGCCGCCGACGGCCCGCTTGCCCTTGGTGACCTCGAGCACGACCTCCGGCGGGACGAAGACGTCCATGCGCGAGCCGAACTTCATCAGGCCCATGCGCGCGCCGGTCGGTACCTCGTCCCCGGGTGCGACGCGGGTGACGATGCGGCGGGCGAGCTGGCCCACGAGCTGGCGGTAGACGACGCGTCGGACGGTGCCGCCGACCTCGCGCTCGACGACGATCTCGCTGCGCTCGTTCTTCGTGGCGCTCTCGGCCCGGTAGGCGGCGAGGAAGCGGCCCGGCGTGTGGGTGACGTCGACGACCCGGCCGCCGTACGGCGAGCGGTTCATGTGCACGTCGAGCAGGGACAGGAAGATGCTGACCTGCTGCCACTGCCCGGCCGGGGCGAGGCCCGGCTGCGGCTCGCCGACGTGCATGACGATGCCGTCGGCCGGCGCGAGCACGACGTCGGGGTCGCCGACCGGGGTCCGGTCGGGCGTCCGGTCGGGGTCCCGGAAGAAGAGGGTGACGCCCGCGGTGAGCAGGCCGAGGGCGAGCGTCGTCCGCGGCCGGCGGGCGAGCGCCGCGACGACGGTCGGTACCGCGGCCATGGCGGTGAACGGTCGGGCGGCGGGGTCGATCTTCACGGGGTGGTCACTCCGGCTTCTCGGTTCTCGGTGGCGTGGAGGGGGCGAGGGGGCGAGGGCTCGGCCGGGACGGTACCGCCTCGGGGCGTCCTGCGCTGGCCGGTGCGGTGACGGGGCCTCCCGCCACCGAGCCTAGACTCATCAGCCATGACCGCCGCGGTGACACTGACCGACCTGCACCGCTCGTTCGGCGACGTCACGGCCCTCGACGGCCTCTCGTGGAGCGCACCGGCGGGCCGTGTCACCGCGGTGCTCGGCCCGAACGGAGCCGGCAAGACGACCGCCATCGAGTGCGCCGTCGGCCTCGGGCGCCCCGACGCCGGCTCGGTGCGGGTGCTCGGCACCGACCCGTGGGACGCCTCGCCGGACCATCGCTCCCGCGTGGGCGTCATGCTCCAGGCCGGCGGTCTGCCCAACGGCACCCGACCGATGCGCCTGCTGCACCACCTGGCCCGGCTGTACGCCGAGCCGGCCGACGTCGACGCCCTGGCCCGGCAGCTCGGCATCACCGACTTCGCCCGCACGACGGTCCGGCGGCTGTCCGGCGGCCAGAAGCAGCGGCTCTCCCTCGCTGCCGCGCTCCTCCCCCGGCCCGACGTGCTCTTCCTCGACGAACCGGCGGCCGGCCTCGACCCGCACGGACGCCTCGACGTCTGGGACCTCGTCGCCGCGCAGCGCGACGCCGGCGTCACGGTCGTCGTCACGACGCACTCCTTCGAGGAGGCCCAGCGCCTCGCCGACCACCTCGTCATCATGAACGCCGGGCGCACGGTCGGCGAGGGCACGCTCGACGAGGTGACGGGCGGCCGAGCCCTCGAGGACGTCTACTTCAGCCTGACCCGGAGGGGGGCCGCGTGACCGCCGCGCCGACGCCCACGCCCTCCCCGGCCGGTCCGGCGACCGGGAGCCGGCGCGGTGCCGCCCCGGCCCGGCAGCGGGTCCTCGCCCAGGCCTCCTTCGAGGTCGGCAACCTGCTGCGCAACGGCGAGCAGCTCCTCGTCTCCCTCGTCCTGCCGGCGATGGCGCTCGTCGGTCTCGCCGTGACGAGCACACCCTCCCTGGGCGCCGGGCGCCGCATCGACGTCGCCACCCCCGGTGTCCTGGCCCTGTGCGTCGTGTCGGCCGCCTTCACGGCCCAGGCGATCGCCACGGGTTTCGACCGGCGCTACGCGGTGCTGCGCTACCTCGGCGTCACACCCCTCGGGCGCGGCGGCCTCGTCGTCGCCAAGGCCCTCGCGACCCTGGCCGTCGAGGTCGTGCAGCTGCTCGTCGTCGCGGCGCTCGGCCTCGCCCTCGGGTGGCGACCGGAGCCCGTCGGCGTCGTGTGGGCGCTGCTGTTCGTCGTCGCCGGCACGTGGGCGTTCGTCGCGCTCGCCATGCTGCTCGCGGGCACGCTGCGCGCCGAGGCCGTGCTCGCCCTCGCCAACCTCGTGTGGGTGCTCCTCCTCGGCCTCGGCGGGGTCGTCGTCCCGCGCAGCGAGCTGCCCGCCGGGCTGTCGCACGTCGCCGGGGTGCTGCCGTCCGCCGGACTGGCCGACGGGCTGCGGAGCGCCCTCGTGCACGGGTCGCTGAACCTCGGCGCCCTCCTCGTCGTCCTCGCGTGGGGCGTCGTCGCGACCGTGCTCGCGGCGCGCTTCTTCCGGTTCGACGACTGACCGACCCGGCGCTCCGCGACCGCGCGGGGAGTGCCGGGGACACTCGAGAGCACTGGGCGCCGGCGTCGGCCCAGGGAGAGGTGACCGTGTTCGACTTCGTCTTCGGGCTGCCGATGCACATCCTCGTCGTCCATGCCGTCGTGGTGCTGGGACCGTTGTCCGCGCTCGCGGCCGTCGGCTATGCCGTCCGCCCCGGCTGGCGCCGCGTCCTGCGCTGGCCCACGGTCGTCGGCGCGCTCCTGACCGGCGTCTCCGCGTTCGTGGCGGCCGAGAGCGGCGAGCAGCTGCTCCGACGCGTCTCGCAGGTCCGGGCGGCCACGACCGACGCGGGCCTGCTCGCCGAGCACGTGGAGTGGGGTGACCGCGCCAAGCTGCTCTGCCTCGCCTTCATGGTTCTGACGCTCGCCCTCGTCCGGTTCGTCCGGCCACCCGAGGAGGACGCACCGCGGACGCACCCGCTCGACGCCGTCCTCGGCGTCGTCACGGTCCTCGCGGCCGCAGCGGCGACGACGACGATCGTCCTCGCCGGGCACGCCGGGTCGCAGGTGGTCTGGAGCGGGCTCGGCTGAGGCCGGTTCCTCCACCAGGCGGCGCTGCCCGTACCCTCGTGTCGTGTCGACGCACGTGTCCGCCCCCGCTCCATCGACGGACGCCCCGACGGGGCTGTCCCGGATGCTGAGGCCGCTCCGGCTCCCCGCGGTGCCCGGGCGGTGGGTCCGGCCGCTGCTCGTCGCCAACCTCGTCGGCGAGATCGGCATCGTGGCCACGGGCGGCATCGTGCGCCTCACCGGCAGCGGCCTGGGCTGCTCGACCTGGCCCGAGTGCCAGCCGGGGTCGTTCACCCCGGTCCGCACCCCGGCGAGCTCGTTCCACGACCTCGTCGAGTTCGGCAACCGCACGCTGACGTTCGTCGTCGCCGTCCTCGCCCTCGTGTCGGTGTGGGTCGTCGCGACGCACTGGCCGGCCCGTCGACGGCTGCAGGTGGTGGCGGTGGGTGTCCTCGCGGGCATCCCGGCCCAGGCGGTCCTCGGCGGCATCACCGTCCTGACGGGCCTCAACCCGTGGTTGGTCATGGGGCACTTCCTCCTGTCGATGGCGCTCGTCGCGCTGTCGACGGCCCTGGTGCGCGGTGCGCTCGACGAGCAGGACGGCCCGGGGGAGCTCGTCGTGCATCCCCTCGCGCGGCGCGTCGCCCACCTCACGGCCGCCGTCGGCACCGTGGTGCTCGTCCTCGGCACCGTCGTCACAGGCTCGGGGCCGCACTCCGGCGATGCCGACCGGCCGGCGCGCACCGGGTTCGACCCGCGCTTCGTGTCGTGGATGCACGCCGACGCCGTCATGCTCTTCTCCGGCCTCGTCGTCGCGACGCTGGTGGCGGTCCGCATCACGGCCACGACCGACCGGGCCCGCCGCTGCTTCGACCTCGTGCTCGTCGTGACCGTCGTCCAGGGCCTCATCGGCTACACCCAGTACTTCACCGGTCTGCCCGAGGTGCTCGTCCTGCTCCACATGGTCGGCGCGGCGCTGCTGACCACCGCCCTCACGTGGGGCGTGCTGTCGACGCGTCGCTCCCCCGTCTGAACGAACCCGTCCGCGCTGCCTAGGCTGGGCGCGTGAGCGAGCAGCCGACACTCCGTGACGGCGACCTCGTGCTGCGCCCCTGGCGTGCCGAGGACAGCGAGGTCACGCGCGAGCTGCACGACGCCGAGATCGCCCACTGGTTCGACGTTCCCGACGTCGTGCCGCCCGCCGACGAGCACCTCGCCTGGATCGGGCGCACCCACGACGAGTGGGCCGACGACCGGGCCAAGGCGACCTTCCTCGTCGAGTGGCACGGCCGGCCGGCGGGCTCGGTCGACGTCCGTCGCTCGCAGCCCGGCGTCGGCGTCCTGTCGTGGGCCATCTACCCGTCCTCGCGCGGCCGCGGGCTGGGCTGGCGCGCCGTGCGGCTGCTCGTCGAGTGGGCCTTCGACGAGCTCGCCCTCGAGCGCGTCGAGGCCCACGTCGACCCGGCCAACCGCGCGTCGCTGCGCACCGCCCTCCGGGCCGGGCTGCTGCGCGAGGGGCTGCTGCGGGGCAACACCACCCTCGGCGGCACCCGCACCGACACCGTCGTGCTCGGCCGCCGCCGCGGCGACCCGGCCCCCGACACGCGCGACGGGTTCACCGCGATGCTCGACTCGACCCTGCCGACCAAGCGCGCCATCGCGCAGGGCGTGCTCCGCTCCCCCGACGGCCGGCTGCTGCTGCTCGAGCTGGTCTACAAGCGCGACTGGGACCTGCCCGGCGGCGTCGTCGACCGGCACGAGTCGCCGGCGGCCTGCGTCGTGCGCGAGCTGCGCGAGGAGCTCGCGCTCGACGTCACGGTGCGGTCCCTGCTCGCGGTGAACTGGCTGCCGGCGCTGCACGGCCGGGCCGACGCCACCGTCTTCGTCTTCGGTCTCGGCACCCTCGACCCGAGCTTCCTCGACCCGGCGCGGCTGCAGCGTCGGGAGGTCGCCGCCGTGCACTCGAGCGAGCCGCACGAGTGGGCCGCCCGGGTCGCGCCGTACAACCGGCGCCTGCTCGAGGCCCTGCTCACCTCGGGCCGGAGCGGGATCGATGCGCCGACGCTCTATCTCGAGGACGGCCGGCCGGTCGTGGCGTCGGGCACGTGAGGGGGCCGACGGATGGCTGCGGCCGGCTCCTGCCCGCCCGACTCAGCCGGCTCAGCCCAGACCGGGCAGCGGCAGGTGCCAGATGGGGTCGAGCGCGACGCCGACGAACAGCAGCGTCAGGTACGTGATGGAGAAGTGGAACAGACGCATCGGCTTGAGCACGTCGTGCGCCACGCCGGCCCGCGCCCGGGCCAGCAGGCGGTGCGCCTCGGTGAGGAACAGCACGCCGGACACGAGGGCCGCGACGGTGTAGACCCAGCCGACGCGCTGGACGGGGACCAGCGCGAGCGAGGCAAGGACCATGGCCCACGAGTAGAGGACGACCTGCTTGGCGACGACGACGAACCGCTCGACGACCGGCAGCATCGGCACGTGCGCCGCGGAGTAGTCCTCCTTGTAGCGCATCGACAGCGGCCAGTAGTGCGGCGGCGTCCAGAAGAAGATGACGAGGAAGAGGATGAAGGCCGACCAGCTGACGGTGCCGGTCACGGCCGACCACCCGATGAGAACCGGCATGCAGCCCGCGGCCCCACCCCACACGATGTTCTGCGCCGTGCGCCGCTTGAGCAGGAGCGTGTAGCCGAAGACGTAGAAGAGCAATGCCGCGAGGGCGAGCCCGGCGCTCAGCCAGTTGACGAGCAGGCCCAGCCACAGCGTCGACACGACGGTCAGGGTGACCCCGAAGACGAGCGCGCCCGTCGGTGAGACCGTGCCCGTGACGAGGGGGCGCCGGCTCGTGCGGTGCATGACGGCGTCGATGTCGCGGTCGATGTAGCAGTTGAGCGTGTTGGCCGCACCGGCCGAGAGCGTGCCGCCGACGACGGTCGCCACGACGAGCCAGAGGTTCGGCACGCCCTGCTGCGCGAGGAACATGACGGGGATCGTCGTGATGAGCAGCAGCTCGATGATCCGCGGCTTCATCAGGGAGACGTACTGCCCGACGAGGAACTTCAGCCCACTGCCGTCCGGACCGTGCAGCGCCGAGAGGTCGGCGCGGGGGTCCACCGTTGTCACTGAGATCCTCACCGCTGGTTCGTCGCTCGGACCACCGGGTACGCACCACGAGGTACAGAGCATTGCGTCGCAAGTCTAGACCGTCGTCCGTTCGACCAGACACCGCACCGTCGCCGTCGAGCCCGCCGTCGGGTCCGCCGTCGAGTCCGCCGCCCAACCAAGGCCCCCACGGCGACCTGGGCGGGCCGTCCACGAGACCCGCGGCCCGACGCGTGACCACCCAGCGGGCGTGGTGTCGTGGCTCACAACGGCGGGACTAGGCTCGTGGCGTTACGCGATCCACCTCGTCCGAAGGAGACCGGTCCGTGTCCAGCACCGCCACGAAGGCGAAGAGCCCCACCCGTTCGAGGTCGACGAAGAGCCCGAAGGACCTGCTGGCACAACGAGACCCGGGCCTGCCTCGTCCGGTGGCGAAGAAGGCCGGCTGGACCGACCTCGACATCCGCGCCGTCGACACGACCCGCCTGCTCGCCGCCGACGCCGTGCAGAAGGTCGGCAACGGGCACCCCGGCACGGCGATGTCGCTCGCCCCGCTGGCCTACCTGCTCTACCAGAACGTCATGACCCACGACCCGTCCGACCCGAGCTGGCTCGGACGCGACCGGTTCGTCCTCTCCTGCGGCCACTCGAGCCTGACGCAGTACATCCAGCTCTACCTGTCCGGCTACGGGCTGTCCCTCGACGACCTCAAGGCGCTCCGGACGTGGGGCTCGCAGACGCCGGGCCACCCCGAGGTCCACCACACCAAGGGCGTCGAGATCACGACCGGCCCGCTCGGCTCGGGACTCGCGTCGGCCGTCGGCATGGCGATGGCCCAGCGCCGCCAGCGCGGACTGTTCGACCCCGACGCCAAGCCGGGCACGAGCCCGTTCGACCACCACGTCTACGTCATCGCCTCCGACGGCGACATGCAGGAGGGCGTGACCCACGAGGCCTGCGCGCTCGCCGGCCACCAGGAGCTCGGCAACCTCACGGTCGTCTACGACGCCAACCAGATCTCCATCGAGGACGACACCGACATCGCGTTCAGCGAGGACGTCGCCAAGCGCTTCGAGGCCTACGGCTGGCACGTCGTCGAGGTCGACTGGCGAAAGGACGCCGACGGCGCCACCTACGTGGAGGACGTCGACGCGCTCCTCGCCGCGATCCGCAGCGGTGACTCGGTGCGCGACAAGCCGACGCTCGTCGTCCTGCACACCATCATCGCCTGGCCGGCGCCGACGAAGCAGAACACCGGCAAGTCGCACGGCTCGGCCCTCGGCGACGCCGAGGTCGGGGCGACGAAGGAGCTGCTCGGCTTCGACCCGAAGAAGAGCTTCGTCGTCGAGCCGGCCGTCCTCAAGCACGCCCGCGACGTCGTCAAGCGCGGCAAGGCGGCCCACCGCGAGTGGGACGCCTCGTTCCGCGCGTGGCGCAAGGCCAACCCGGATCGCGCCGAGCTGCTCGACCGCGTCCTGGCCAAGGAGCCGCCGAAGGACCTCAGGCGCGCCCTCCCGACGTTCCCGGCCGACGCCAAGGGCATCGCGACCCGGGCGGCGTCCGGCAAGGTCCTCGGCGCCCTCGCCGACGTCATGCCCGAGCTGTGGGGCGGCTCGGCCGACCTCGCCGAGTCGAACAACACGACGATGGAGGGCCAGCCCTCGTTCGTCCCGACCGGCAAGCAGACCCGCGAGTGGAAGGGCGGCCCGTACGGGCGCACCCTGCACTTCGGCATCCGCGAGAACGGGATGGGCATGATCCTCAACGGGATCGCCCTCGAGGGTCTGACCCGGCCGTACGGCGGCACCTTCCTCGTCTTCTCCGACTACATGCGCCCGGCCGTGCGCCTCGCCGCGATCCAGCAGGCGCCGGTCACCTACGTGTGGACGCACGACTCCATCGGGCTGGGCGAGGACGGCCCGACGCACCAGCCCATCGAGCACCTGGCCGCCCTGCGCGCGATCCCCGGCCTCGACGTCGTCCGTCCGGCCGACGCCAACGAGACCGCGGCCGCCTGGGCCCAGATCCTCACCCGGGCGGAGGGCCCCGCCGCGCTGTGCCTGACCCGCCAGGCCGTCCCGACGTGGGACCGCTCGAGGTACGGCAAGGTCAGCGGCGTCGCCAAGGGCGCCTACGTCCTCGTCGAGGAGTCCCGCGCCGGTGAGCCCGACGTCATCCTCATCGCCACCGGTTCCGAGGTGCAGCTGGCGGTCGAGGCCGCCGAGAAGCTCGAGAAGGGCAAGGTCTCCACGCGCGTCGTGTCGATGCCGTGCCGGGAATGGTTCGAGAAGCAGAGCCGTTCCTACCAGGACAAGGTGCTGCCCCCCACGGTCCGCGCCCGCGTCAGCGTCGAGGCCGGGGTGTCGATGGGCTGGCACGACCTCGTCGGTGACGCCGGCCGGATCGTCAGCATCGAGCACTTCGGGGCCTCGGCGGACTACCAGACGCTGTTCCGCGAGTTCGGCATCACCGCCGACGCCGTCGTCAAGGCCGCCAAGGACTCGCTCAAGGCGGCCGCCGGGTCGGCCGGCTCCGGCCGGACCGCCCCGCGCGTCACCGAGACGAACCCGCGACGCGCCGAGCAGAGCGCCGCCACCGACGTCATGGGCACCGACGTGGCCTCCGGCGCACACGCCGCGTCCGCCGAGGCCAACTGACCCGACGACCCAACCAGAAGGGGACAGACACCATGAGCAACCCGAACACCCAGGCCCTCACGGACGCCGGAGTCTCGATCTGGCTCGACGACCTCTCCCGTGAGCTCATCGAGACCGGCAAGATCTCCGAACTCATCGAGGAGCGCAACGTCGTCGGCGTCACGTCGAACCCGTCGATCTTCCAGTCGGCGCTGTCCAAGGGCGACCGCTACAACGAGGACCTCGCCGCGCTGGCCGCGGCCGGCAAGGACGTCGAGGACGTCGTCTTCGAGCTGACGACCGAGGACGTCCGCAACGCCGCCGACCTCTTCCTGCCCCTCTACGAGAGCAGCAAGGGCGTCGACGGGCGGGTCTCCATCGAGGTCGACCCCCGTCTGGCGCACGACACCGACAAGACGGTCGAGCAGGCCAAGCAGCTGGCGGCCGCCGTCGACCGTCCGAACGTCCTCATCAAGATCCCGGCGACCAAGGCGGGCCTGCCGGCCATCACCGCGGTCACGGCCGAGGGCATCAGCGTCAACGTGACGCTCATCTTCTCCCTCGAGCGGTACCGGGGCGTCATGAACGCCTACCTCGAGGGCCTCGAGAGGGCGCACGCCAACGGCCACGACCTGTCGACGATCCGTTCGGTCGCCTCGTTCTTCGTCTCCCGCGTCGACACCGAGATCGACAAGCGTCTCGACGCCATGGGGACCGACGAGGCGAAGGCGCTGCGCGGCAAGGGCGGCATCGCCAACGCGCGCCTCGCCTACCAGGCCTACGAGGAGGTCTTCTCGACCCCGCGCTGGACCAGCCTGGCCGACGAGGGCGCCAACCCGCAGCGTCCGCTCTGGGCCTCCACGGGCGTCAAGGACAAGGCCTACCCCGACACCATGTACGTCACCGAGCTCGTCGCACCGGGCGTCGTCAACACGATGCCGAGCGCCACCCTCGAGGCCACCGCCGACCACGGCGAGATCCGGGGCGACACGGTGACCGGCGCCTACGAGGAGTCCTCGGAGGTCCTCGACGACCTCGACGGCATCGGCATCTCGTACACCGAGGTGACCGACCTCCTCGAGCAGGAGGGCGTCGACAAGTTCGAGAAGGCGTGGGGCGACCTGCTCGACGGCGTGCGAGCCGAGATGGACAAGGTCCGGGCATGAGCTCGATCTGCGTCACCGCGTCCGGCGCGGCGGCCGAGGCGATCGCGGCGCACGTCGACACCCTGGTGTCCGACCGCGTCGCGAGCCGGCTCTTCGAGCAGGACCGGACGCTCTGGGGCGAGGCCGCCGAGGCCGAGGCGGGCATCCGTCTGTCCTGGACCGGGCTGGCCCGGTCCTCGCGTCCGCTCGTCGGCCAGATCGCCGCGCTGCGCGACGAGCTGGCCGGCGAGGGCCTGACCCACGTCGTGCTCTGCGGCATGGGTGGCAGCTCGCTCGCGCCCGAGGTCATCTGCGCCACGGCCGGCAAGGACCTCGTCGTCCTCGACTCGTCCGACCCCGACTACGTGCGCCGTGCCCTCGCCGACGACCTCGAGCACACCGTCGTCGTCGTCTCGAGCAAGTCCGGCTCCACGGTCGAGACCGACTCGCAGCGCCGCGCCTACGAGCAGGCGTTCACCGACGCCGGCATCGACCCGGCCGAGCGCATCGTCGTCGTCACCGACCCGGGCAGCCCGCTCGACGGTGAGGCCCGCGAGAAGGGCTACCGCGTCGTCAACGCCGACCCGAACGTCGGGGGCCGCTACTCGGCCCTGACCGCCTTCGGCCTCGTGCCGAGCGGCCTCGCCGGTGTCGACGTCGAGGCGCTCCTCGACGAGGCGGAGTCCGTCGCCGACGTCCTGTCGGCCGACGACGACGCCAACCCCGGGCTGCGCCTCGGTGCGGCGATGGGTGGCACGACGCCGCTGCGCGACAAGCTGGTCCTCGTCGACGACGGCTCGGGCATCGTCGGGTTCGCCGACTGGGCCGAGCAGCTCATCGCCGAGTCCACCGGCAAGGACGGCACCGGCGTGCTACCCGTCGTCGTGGGCAGTGCCGACGACCCGGAGGTGCGCTGGCCCGCCGCGGACGTCACGGTCGCCCGACTCGTCGGCGACGACGACGACGGTACGCCGGACTCGACTGTCGCAGAAGGCGGTTCGGAGGTCCGCGTCGGCGGGTCGCTCGGCGCGCAGCTGCTGCTCTGGGAGGTCGCCACCGCCGTCGCGGGCCGCCTCCTCGGCATCAACCCCTTCGACCAGCCCGACGTCGAGAGCGCCAAGAAGGCCGCCCGCGCACTCCTCGACCAGGGCACCGCGTCGGCCGACGCCCCCGCCGCGACCGACGGCGCCGTCGAGATCCGCGCGGTCGGTGGGGGTGACGGTGCGTGGCTCGGCGACGCGTCGACCGTGCCCGCTGCGCTCGACGCGCTCTTCGCGCAGCTCGACCCCGAGCGCGGCTACGTCGCTGTCATGGCCTACCTCGACCGGCTCGCCGACGCGGACCTGGCGGACACCCGCGCCGCGCTCGCACGCCGCACCGAGCGGCCGACCACCTTCGGCTGGGGCCCGCGGTTCCTCCACTCCACCGGCCAGTTCCACAAGGGCGGCCCCGCCGTCGGCGTCTACGTGCAGGTCACGACGGCGCCCACGCAGGACCTGCCGATCCCCGGCCGGGACTTCACCTTCGGCGACTTCATCGCCTCGCAGGCCGGCGGCGACGCCGCGGTCCTGGCCGACCACGACCGCCCGGTCCTGCGGCTGCACCTGACCGACCACGACGCCGGTCTGGCCCAGGTGCGCGACGCGTTCGGGCAGGGGTCGACCGCGGGAGGGCATGCATGACGCCGGCGCGAGTCGCCCACGGGCACAACCCGCTCCGCACGGCCGAGGACAAGCGGCTGCCCCGCATCGCGGGTCCCTGCGGCCTCGTCCTCTTCGGCGTGACGGGCGACCTCGCCCGCAAGAAGCTCATGCCGGCGATCTACGACCTCGCCAACCGCGGACTGCTCCCGCCGGGCTTCTCCCTCATCGGGTTCGCCCGGCGCGACTGGGCCACGCAGGACTTCGGCCAGGTCGTCCACGACGCAGTCAAGCAGCACGCCCGGACGCCCTTCAGCGAGGACGTCTGGCGCAACCTGTCCGAGGGCTTCCGGTTCGTGCCGGGCACCTTCGACGACCCGGACGCCTTCGACCTGCTCGCCAAGACGGTCGAGGAGCTGGACCGGGACCGCGGCACCGGCGGCAACCACGCGTTCTACCTGTCGATCCCCCCGGCCTTCTTCGCCACCGTGTGTGAGCAGCTCGAGCGGTGCGGCCTGACCCGGGCCGAGGGCGACAGCTGGCGACGCGTCATCATCGAGAAGCC
>NZ_JBPGXG010000019.1:0-46014 GCF_056755255.1 Monashia sp. HAY1-5C
CCCCCCCTTTCTTAAAGAAGAAAACGCCACACTAGATGTAGCTCCGTCTCGTGGGCTCGGAGATGTGTATAAGAGACAGGAGCTGGCCGACGGCGCGTACGTCAACCTCGGCATCGGCCTGCCGACGCTCGTGCCCAACTACGTGCCCGACGACGTCGAGATCGTCCTGCAGTCCGAGAACGGCATCCTCGGCGTCGGTGCCTACCCGCTCGACGGCGAGGAGGACCCCGACCTCATCAACGCGGGCAAGGAGACCGTCACCCTGCGCAAGGGGGCGGCGTTCTTCGACTCGGCGACGAGCTTCGGCATGATCCGTGGCGGCAAGGTCGATGCCGCGATCCTCGGCGCGATGCAGGTCAGCGAGGGCGGCGACATCGCGAACTGGATGATCCCCGGCAAGATGGTCAAGGGGATGGGCGGTGCGATGGACCTCGTCCACGGAGCCAAGAAGGTCATCGTGCTCATGGAGCACACGGCCAGGGACGGCTCGTACAAGATCGTCAAGGACTGCTCGCTGCCCTACACCGGCCGCGGCGTCGTCCAGCGGATCATCACCGACCTCGCGGTCCTCGACGTCACCGACGCCGGCCTCGTGCTGCGCGAGCTGGCCCCCGGTGTCACGGAGGAGGAGGTGCGGGACAGGACCGAGCCCGAGCTGACGGTCGACCTCCAGCCGGCCCCGACGCACGGCTGAGGGCAAACTCCCCGACACCCCGTCGAACCGGCGGCGCGGCACCCTGGGGGTCCGCGCCGCCGGGTGCGCATCCGGCGGGGTCGGCGGGCTCGGCCAGCCCTACCAAACCGGGACGATCCAGCGGTCACGGGATGATAACGATCATTCGTGACGCACTGTGGTGGTTGGGACAATTGGGACTCAATGGGTGTGCTGCCCGTTCCTGCCAGGAGTCCTGCGATGCGCCTCGTCCCCACCACCGTCGCCGTGACCGTGCTGACCGCCACGTTCGTCGTCGCCCCCACGATGTCCTCCGGGGCCAAGCCCCGGCCGGTCGCCCCCACGGTCCACGAGGTCGCCGTCCCGGCCGTCGCCGGCGCGCGCCCCGCCGCCCGAGCCGGCAGTCCGGGCAGGGTCGTCGCGGCGACCCACGTCGCCGGCGTGGACTTCGACGTCGCCGGCGTCACCTTCGACCGGACGCCGCCCACCGGCACGCGCGTCGAGGTGCGCACGCACGACGCGTCGGGCTGGAGCGACTGGGTCTCCCTCGACCTGGAGGAGGACGACGCGCCCGACCCCGGCTCGGCCGACGCGCGGCACGCGCGGCCCGGCACGGCCCCGCTCGCCGCGGCCGACTCCGACGCCGCCGACATCCGGGTCACGACGCCCGACGGCTCGGTGCCCAGCGGGCTGCGCGCGAGCCTCGTCGACGGTGGCGACTCCCCCGCCGACGCGTCGATCGACCCGCCCGCCGGCTCGGCCGTCGCGGCCGTCACCCGTCCGACGATCATCAGCCGCGCCGAGTGGGGCGCCGACGAGAGCATCCGGACGTGCGACGGCGAGCGGCTCAGCGGCTTCAAGGCGGTCGTCGTGCACCACACCGTCAACTCCAACACGTACACGGCCGACCAGGTGCCCGCGCTGCTGCGCTCGATGTACGCCTTCCACGTCCAGAGCCGCGGCTGGTGCGACCTGGGCTACCAGATCCTCGTCGACCGCTTCGGCCGCGCGTACGAGGGCCGCAAGGGCAGCACGGCCGCCTTCGTCATGGGCGCGCAGGCCGGGGGCTTCAACGCCGAGACCACCGGCATCTCGGTCATCGGCGACTTCACGTCGACGCCGATGAGCTCGGCCGCCAAGTCCATGGTGACGCGCGTGGCCGCCTGGGAGGGCGACCGCTCCCTCTTCGACCCGTCGACGTCCGTGGTGCTGACCTCCGCCGGGGGCACGCGCTACGCGGCCGGCGTCCGGGTCACCAAGCCCCGGCTCATCGGCCATCGCGACCTCAGCCTGACGGACTGCCCCGGCGACCAGGCCTACCCGCAGGTGGCCTCGATCCGCAGCGGCGCCGGCTCGATCTGGCGAGCCGGGCAGTGGTCCGTCCAGAAGCCGACGACCGTGTCGGAGACGTACGCGCGTCCGGCGACGGGCTCGTTCACCCTGACCGGCCGCGGCTACGGCCACGGCATCGGCCTGTCCCAGTGGGGCGCCTACGGCGCGGCGACGCGCGGACTCACGTGGCAGCAGACCCTCGGCTTCTACTACCCGGGCACGACCCGCACCTCGCAGGGCAACCCGTCCCTTCGCGTGCTGCTCCAGAGTGTCGGCACCGGGTCCACCGAGCTCGTCACCCAGAGCGGGGCGTGGGTCTCCAACGGCTCGAAGAGCTCGGCCCTTTCGACGTCGCTGCGCTGGCGGGTCGTCCCCGAGGGCACCGGCGTGTCGCTCCAGGCGTACTACAACGCCCGGTGGAACGCCGTGAGCGGCTGGACCCGGTCGAGCGTGCCCCTCACCCTGAGCCGACCGTCGGCCGGGACCGTCCGCCTCGTCCTGCCGAGCGGCTCGCAGCGGGAGTTCCGCGGGACCGTGCGCGTCGTGCCGGTCTCGGGCCGCGCCTACCCGGTCAACGTCGTGCCGACCGAGTCCTACCTGCTCGGGGTCGTCCCCAACGAGATGCCGGCCAGCTGGCCCGCGGCTGCCCTCGCGTCGCAGGCCGTCGCCGCGCGCACCTACGCCGCCTACGGCCGGTCGACGGCCGGCAGCCGCGCCTACGACACGTGCGACACGACCTGCCAGGCCTACCGCGGGGTGGCCGACTACTCCGCCACGGGTGTGCTGACGAGGCGCAACGAGGACGGCCGCGCCTCCGCCGCGGTCGGGGCGACGGCCGGCGTCGTCCTCGGCTACGGCGGCAAGCCCGCCTTCACCCAGTACTCCTCGTCGAACGGTGGCCGGACGGTGCGCGGCAGCGCGCCCTACCTCCTCGCCCAGTCCGACCCGTACGACGGGGCCGTCACCTCGGCGGCCAACCCCAACTCCTGGGACACGACGCTGACGGCCGCCGCGATCGAGGCCCGCTACCCGGTGGTCGGCACGCTGCGCAGCATCGCCGTCGGGACCCGAACGGGTGGTGGCGGCACCGGCACCTTCGGCGGTCGCGTCGGGACGGTCACGCTCACCGGCTCGGCCGGCTCGGTGGCGGTCAGCGCCGACGCCTTCCGATCGGCGCTCGGCCTGCGCAGCACGTGGTGGACGGTGTCCTCACCGGCGCCCCGCTCGGCCGCCTACTCGCCGCGTGACGTCACCGGCGACGGCCTCGGCGACGTCATCATCCCGTCGGGGTCGGCGCTCAAGACGCTGTCCTACACCGGCTCGATGTCCTTCACCGTCCGGCAGATCCTCTACGGCGGGTTCTCCGGCATGCGCGCCGCCACAGCCGTCGGACCCTTCGGCAACGACAACCTCGGTGACGTCGTCGCCATCGACTCCGCCGGCACCGCCTGGCTCTACCCGGGACTCGGCTCGAGCGGCCTCAACGCCGGGCGGGTCGTCCTCGCCCGGGGGTGGGGCGCCGTGACGATGATCGTGCCGACGGGCGACTGGAACGGCGACGGGTACACCGACTTCGCCACCCGCATGAGCGACGGCCGGCTCATCCTCCGCACGGGCGACGGCACCGGGGCCATCACCTCGAGCCCGACGGTCGGCACCGGCTGGAATGGCCTGAGCCAGGTGACCTCCGGGGAGTTCGACGGCGACGGCCTGCGTGACCTCGTCGCGGTCCGCGCCTCGGACGGTGCGCTCGTCCTCTACGGCGGCAACGGCACCGGCGGGTTCAAGCCGGCACGCGTCATCGGCTCGTCGGGCTGGACCGCGATGAGCGCCGTGCGGGGCATCGGCGACCTCACCGGCGACGGCCGCGACGACCTCCTGACCCGGCGCAAGAGCGACGGTGCGCTGCTCGTCTACCGGGTCCTCGGCGAGGCCCGGCTGACCACTCCCCTGCCGGCCGGCTCGTCCTCGTCGACGCTGACCTGGGGGCAGTGACGCCGGTCGCGAAGCGGGGCGGGCCTCCTCGGGTCAGCCGAGACCGGCGATGTGCTCGATGAGGCCGGTCGTCGACACCGACGGCGTGCGTGGTAGGTAGACCACCTCGCAGACGTCGCCGACCCAGTCGAACTTGCCCGTCCAGTCGTCGCCCATGACGAGGACGTCGGCGCCGTGGGTGAGGATGTAGTCGCGCTTGAGCTCGAGCGACTCCTCGACGAACACCTCGTCGACGACGCGCAGGGCCGAGACGATCTCGATGCGCTCGTCCTGCGTGAACACCGGAGGGCGGCCCTTCTTGGCGATGTTGAGCGCGTCGGCCGACACCCCGACGACGAGGCGGTCACCGAGGGCGGCAGCGCGCTGGAGCACCCGCACGTGTCCGACGTGGAAGACGTCGAAGGTCCCGAAGGTGATGACGGTCCGGTTGCTCACGGTGCTCCTCTGGCGGCTCGACCCGGGCGGTCGTTCGGCGACCCGCCCGGGGCGACGCGGTCGGCAGCCCGTGGCGGCCGTCCGCGTCGGTGCGAGGCTACTAGCCCTGCCCCGGCCACGCCGAAACGACGGGACCGCCCCGGCCGGGAGGAGGCGGGTCAGCGCCGCGAGAGGGTCTCCAGGGCCGCCAGCGCCGCGTGCGCGGCCTGGGCGAGCGTCGTCTGTGCCAGCCCGGACCCGTCGCTGACCGGCCCGCCCTCGAGGACGGCTCGGGCGAGGTCCGCCGCCGTGAGAGCCGCGAGCACGACGCCGGCCGGCCGCGGCGCGGTGTCGCTCGCCACGACCCGGGCCCCCGCCGCCAGGGCCTCCCGGACGATGACCGAGTCGCCGTCCCAGCTCGTCGGCCGCAGGAACGTGCCGACGCGCGAGAGGACGGCGCTGACCTCCGCGGACGGGCTGTCGAACGCGACGGTGAGCCACGCGCTCCCCCCGGCTCGGTGCCGGAGGTCCTGCACGGCCTCGGTGTCGTTGCCGTAGGCGAGGACCGTGAGGGTCGCGTCGGGCCAGGTCCGGCGGACGAGCTCGACTGCCTCGATGCCGAGCGTGGCGTTGTAGTGCGGCAGCCCGGCGTTGGTGGCGAGGGCGAGGGCGTGCGGCTCACGGGGGAACGGGCTCGGCACGGGCGCCGCCGAGGCGTCGAATGGCGTGACGACGGTGACGCGCGAGCGCAGCCGCTCGGGCAGGATCGCGCCGATCTCGTCGTTGACGGCCCAGATCTCGTCGTAGGCGTGCAGCGCGACGACGAGCGCCCGGCGTCGCCAGCCCGGCAGGCGCGCCACCTGGCCGCTCGTCGAGCCCGAGTGCAGGACGAGGACGGTGCGTCCGCGCAGGAGCGCGAAGCAGGGGGCGAGGAGCATCGCCCGCCACAGCCGCGTCAGGTGCAGCAGGTGCAGCCCGCGTCGGCGCAGCCCGGGCACGGCGCGCAGCGCCCGGGGAGCCGACCCGGTGTCGACGTAGACGACCTCGACGCCCTCGGCGCGCAGCGACGCGGTCAGCTGGTGGTGGCTCGTGCGCACGCCGCCGACCTCGCCGTGCTCCTGGGCCCACTGGAAGACGGGGCGGGCTGCGGACATGCCTGGGCCTCAGTCGAGCCGGGAGCTGGACAGGACGCCGAGCAGGTGGCCGCCGGCTGTGAGGACGACGAGCGGCACCATGACGACGACGAGCACCTGGGTGCCCATGAGGTCGCCGTGGACGGCGTCGACGACGGCGGCCGCGAGGGCCAGCAGCGAGGCCTCGACGGCCACGAAGGCGCGGAACACCGGCACGTAGTCGAAGGCGCGCCGCAGCGCCGCCATGCCGGATGCCTTGGGGCGGGCCGTCGTCGCGACGTCCTCGAGCGGCGGGCGGCCCGTCTTCGCCCGGGCGACGTGGACGAGGTCGGTGAACGCCTTGTTGAGCAGCACGCCGACCGCGACGAGCAGGCCGAGCACGGTCCAGCCGCCGACGTCACCGGGGTGCGCGAGTCCCCATCCGTCGGCGCGCAGTCCGATCGCCACCGGGATGGAGGCCTCGGTGACGTAGTGGCCGATGCGGTCGAGGTAGATCCCCGCGGGCGAGAAGCGCTGCCGCCAGCGGGCCACCTCGCCGTCGGAGCAGTCGAGGAGGATCTGCAGCTGCATCGCGAGGACGGCCACGACGGGACCGACGACCCCACCGAACGGGATCGCGAAGGCGCCCACGACGCCGGTGACGATCATGAGCCACGTGACGCCGTTGGGCGTGATGTGGGTGGGCAGCAGCCACCGCGTGACGTGGATCGACAGGTGGCGGATGTAGAGGGCGCCGGCCCAGTGCTCGGCGTTGTACCGCGCGATGTGTTCCGGCGGCTGCGCGACGGCCTTGAGCTGCTCGGTCGTCGGCCGGTCGTCGGTCGGGTCGTGGGCCAGGGTCATGAGGCTCCATCCTGCCGTGTGCCGCCGAGGTGTCGACGCCAGGCCCGAACGGACTCGGCGCCGAAGAGGACGGCGAGCACGACCGCCCCGGTGAGCAGGTACGGGGCCGGATGGCCGCTCAGCCCTCCGAGCAGCCCGAGGAGCACGACGCGTCCCTCGACGCCGAGCGTGACCCGCACGAGGGCGACCGTGCTGCTCGCGCCGGTCTCGCGGAGCCGGTAGACGTTGTCGTAGAGGTGCCAGCAGACGACGGCCAGCCAGGCGTAGGCGGCGGCCCGTGAGGCGGGGTCCGCTCCGGCCGCGAGCAGCAGGGCCGACGTCTCGACCGCGACGAGCAGCGCGGGCACCTGCCAGGCGAGCCGGCCTCGGCCCCGGGGTCGCGGGAGCACGGCGAGGTCGCACAGGTGCCTGAGGGTGCGGTCCGGGCGGTCGGCACGGAAGCCGTCGGTGCGGGTCAGCGCCCGCAGGAGCCGTCCGGCCTGCGTCCACGCGAGCGCGATGGCGGACGCCACGCCGAGCGCCCACAGCAGCAGGGCCGGCCGGTGGAGCAGCAGGCCGAGCGACATGACGAGGTAGCGCTCGGCGATCGGCAGGTGCAGCACCTGCTTGACGTCGCGCACCACCCGCGCCCGTCCGGTCGGCGGCGCGGGCACCGTCGTCGGTGCCCGCTCCGGGCCGCCGTCGCGGGGGTCGTCGAGCGGGTGGGGGGCGCGCGGCTCGGAGGCGGACGCGCGCTGCCGGGTCGAGTAGGCGTGGTCCTCGACGTGGCGCACCGCCAGGAGCGCCAGCACCAGGACGGCGAGCCACCAGAGGTCCTCGCCGCGGCGGGCCGCCACCCAGGCGACGGCGGCCACCATCGTGAACTCCTTGACGCGGTCGCTCACGGCATCGAGCCAGCCCCCGAACGCGCTGTAGCGCCGCGTGAACCGGGCGATCTCGCCGTCGACGCAGTCGACGACGAGCGAGGCCTGCAGCAGCACCGCCGCGAGCAGCCAGGTCCACCACGAGTCGACGGCCGTGAGGGCGCAGGCGGCGAGGCCGAGCCCGAGGCTGACCGCCGTGACGACGTTCGGGGACCATCCGTGGCGCAGGCCGAGCGCGGTGAGGCGGCGCGAGAGGGGCCGGATCGCGTGCGTCGAGAACACGCCGTCGTTGCCGCGCGAGGCAGCCCGCAGGCGCTGCTGCCAGGCCGAGCCGGGCGCGCCCCGCCGCAGCGCGGGCCCCCGCTCGACCGTGACGTGGGCGAGCGGCACCGTAACGACGGGCACGACGGCCGCGCGCACGAGCGCGACGACGACGAGGTCCAGGGCCGAGGCGCCGACGTGCCGCGCCGAGGCGCTCGCGGCCGCGGCGGCCAGGACCTCCGCGACGGCGGCCCGGTCCGCGGCAGCGACCCGGAGCAGCCCTGCGGCGTACGAGGTCGGGGCCGTCACGACGTGCCCCACCGATCCGGCCGACACCACGAGGCGGGTGTGCCGGTCGACCCGCACCGGTGCGAAGCCACCCTGGGCGAGGGCACCGGCGCTCGACCCCGGGTCGGAGGTACGGGCACCGGCGGACCCGGTCTCCGGGTCGCGCAGGTCGGTGACCGGGGCGTCGACGACGGGCACCAGCGTCGCGTCGCGCGGCGAGTCCAGCACGTCGAGGAGAGCGACGGGGCTGACCCTCAGGTCGGCGGCGGCGAGGACGAGCGGCACCGTGTCGGACGCGGCGGCCACCGCGGCGACCGCCGCCAGCACGGCCGGCACGTCGTGTGCCGGGACCTCCGGGCGTCGCACGGACAGTCCGAGCTCGGTCAGCGTCTCGACGAGGTCGGACGCCGGGTCGGGCCCGAGGACGAGGGTGTCGGCACCGGCCGAGCGGCCGACCACGAGACGGGCACGAGCGTCGCCGACGAGGGGGCGCTCGTCGAGCCTCACGTGCCGGCGTCCGCGTCGGCGTTGTACTGCTCGAGGACCTCGTCGATGGGACCGTCGCCGACGAGCTCGCCCGCCTGCAGGTAGAGGCCGCGCTCGGCGAAGCGCTTGAGGTCGTGCTCGCTGTGGGAGACGAGGAAGAGCGTCTTGCCGCCGGAGAGCATGTTCTCCATGCGCTCGTAGCACTTCTCACGGAAGGCGCGGTCACCGACGGCCAGGACCTCGTCGACGAGGACGACCGGCTGGTCGAGCGTCGTGATGAGCGCGAAGGCGATGCGCACCTGCATCCCGGACGAGAAGTGGCGGAAGGGCATGTCCATGCCCGCCTGGACCTGCGGGCCGGCGAAGTCGACGATCTCCTCGTAGCGCTCGTCGATCTGGCGCTTCGTCAGGCCGTGCAGGCCCGCCGCGAGGTAGACGTTCTCGCGGGCGGTCAGCTCGCCGAGGAACCCACCGGTCAGCTCGATGAGCGGGGCGACGCCGCCGCGGACCCGGGCGTAGCCGGAGTCGGGGAGCATGACGCCGGCGATCATCCGCAGCAGCGTGCTCTTGCCCGAGCCGTTGCCGCCGACGAGGCCGACGGCCTCGCCCTTGGCGACGTCGAACGAGATGTCGCGCAGCGCCCAGAACGTCTCGTTCGTCGCGCCGGTCTGGCCCTTGAAGACGAGCTCGCGCAGCGACATGCGCCGCTTGCGGGAGCGGTAGAACTCGATCCCGAGGTCGCGGACCTCGATCACCGGCTTGGCCATCAGATCTCCTTCAGCACGGCCGGCTCCATGCGCTTGAAGACGTAGGCGCCGACGAGCAGGAGCACGACGGTCAGCACGCAGGCCGAGGCGACGGACAGGACGTTCATCTCGCCCCGGAAGAAGCCGGACCGGAACAGCTCGAGGACCCCGCTCATCGGGTTGATCGCCAGCACGTCGCGCAGGGTCTTCGGGGCCATGTCGGCGCTGTAGAGCACGGGGGTCGCGTAGAAGCCGAGACGCAGTGCGATGCGCACGACGCGGGCCATGTCGCTGACGAGGACGGTGATCGGGGCGAGGATCATGCCGATGCCCACCGACAGCAGGAAGGTCAGCAGGAACGAGATCGGCGCCAGGATGATCGTCCAGTGCAGGTGGGTCTGCCCGGTGATCATGTAGAAGATCGTGAAGGCCACGATGACCGGCAGGCTGAGGATGAACTCGATGCCCTTGGCAAGCACGACGCGCACCACCCACAGCTCGCGCGGCAGGTTGGCCGACCGGACGAGCCGTGACTCGGCCAGCAGGGCGCGCGAGGTCTCCGACATGTTCTGGGCGAACCACTGCCAGAGGAACAGACCGGTGACCAGGTGCAGGAAGAAGGGCTGGTTGCCGGTCCGGCGCGCCTGGAAGATGAGCGTGAAGACGACGAAGTAGACGAGCGCCATGAGCAGCGGGTCCAGGATGGTCCACAGCCACCCGAGCCAGCTGCCGGCGTAGCGGACGCGCAGGTCACGTTCGACCAGGGTGCGCAGCACCTGCCGGTTGGCCATGAGGCCGCGGAACTGGGACACGCCGATCATGCGCGCAGACCACCTTCTCCTTCGTGGGTTCGGGCCGTTCGTCGGGATGCGGGCACCGTCATGGGGCCTCCGCGGCGACGGGGCACCCGTCCGGCTCTCGCCGCAGTCTAGGGGTGCCCGCCGGGGGTCGCTGTCAGGTGCGGGCCAGCCGCGACTCGATCAGCTCGGTCGCGGCGGCGACGAACCGGGCCGTCGCGGCGCCCGGCGACGTGTCGCCGAAGTAGTGGCGCACGACGTCGGCCCGCGCCTCCCCCGGCTCGGCGAACGCCGCGTCGAGGATCTTGACGATGCCGGCGGCCTCGGACGCGTCGACGAGCGGGACGCTCTCGTTCAGCCGGGTCGGTTCGACCTCGGCGGTGGGTGCGCTGGGCCGCGTCAGGACGAGCGGCTTGCCGGTGGCGAGCCAGTCGAGGGCTACCGCCGACACGTCGGTGATGCAGGCGTCGAGGGCGGCCAGGTGCCAGCCGAACGCCGTGTGGGTGTCGACGAGGTGGTGGGCGGTGGGGTCCGCGGCGTTGGCCTGCTCGACGAGGGCCGAGAGCCGGGCGGACGCCGCCCCGTAGGAGCGCTGGAAGGCGCCGGAGCGCGGGTGCGGCCGGTAGACGACGCGGAAGCGCGCGTCGGCGAGCAGCGCGGTGAGGATCGCCTCGCCGTGGGTGTCGATGGAGCCGTAGGCCATGCTCGGGCGGTCGCCCTCCCACGTCGGCGCGTAGAGCACGGTGGTGCGCCCGTCGGCCGGCAGGTGCGGGGACGGATAGGTGGTGTCGTTCTGGGGGCGGCCGATCTCGACGGCGCGTGCGGCCACGTCGAACTCGACCAGGGCTCCGGTGAGCCGCTCGGCAGCCGCCTGGCCCGCGATGAAGACGCGGTCGTAGGCCTTGAGCTGGTTGCTCGCCATGTAGGACTTGTCGCTCTCGCCGTGGCTGACGAAGACGTGCGCCGGCGTCGCGAAGCGCAGCATCTGGAAGTTGCGGACGTTCTGGTTGACGTAGAGGACCAGGCCGATCTCGTGCCCGGCCATGAACGCCTCGATGTCGGTGACCCGCGGGGCGTGCAGGACCGGGAGGGGACACTCGTCGAGGAGCAGGATGGTCGTCTCGGGCATCCGCGAGATGACGACGACCGGCTCGGTGCGCGCCAGCTCCTGCAGCGGCGCGTACCACTGGCGGATCTGGTAGAGGTTGACCGGCTCGTCGGAGAAGTACACGGCGCAGCGGAACGGGGCCTCGCTGCCCGGCTGCAGCCCCTCACGGGCGAGGCGGCGCGCAAGGCGTCGCTTGGCGAGCTGTCGCCGGACGGCGTCCCGGACGAGAGTGGCCGCCTGCTTGGCGTTGTCCATCGGTGTCGGTGTCCTTCGTGGCAGCGGTGTCGGGCGGGTTCAGCGCGTCAGGCGCCGCGGGCTCGTGAGGAACCCTATGCCCCACGCCCAGTGCATCGTCGCGAGCACGACCGGCAGGCTCGCCCGCGTGCGGGCCGACTCGCCGCCGGAGATGGCGAGGCCGCCCGCGGTGACGCCGGCGACGTAGGCGGCGGGCACGGCCCAGGCCGGGTGCCAGAATAAGCCGAGGACGGTTGCGACCGTCGTGACCCCGACCATCGTCGGCGGCGCGAGGTAGCGCGGGTTGATGGTGCCCTCGTGGTAGCGGGCGACGACACGGCGCCAGCGTCCGTAGTGGAAGTACTGCCTCGCGAGGGCGCTCACGGACGCCCGCGGCCGGTAGGTGACCTTGAGCTCGGGGGTGAACCACACCCGTCCGCCGGTCTCGCGGATGCGGTGGTTCATCTCCCAGTCCTGCGCCCGGGAGAAGTGCGGGTCGTAGCCGCCGACGCGCTCGAGCGCCTCGCGGCGGAAGACACCGAGGTACACGGTGTCGGCCTCGCCGGCCTCGCCGCCGGTGTGGAAGCGGGACGCACCGACGCCGAGGGGGCTGCGCATCGCGCACGCGACCGCGCGCTCGAAGTCCGTGGTGCCGCGCGCGTCCATGACGCCGCCGACGTTGTCGGCGCCGACCCGGTGCAGCTCGCGGACGGCGCGCGAGACGTAGTCGTCGGGGATCTCGGCGTGCCCGTCGACGCGCACGATCACCGCGCCGGTCGACGCACCGATCGCGGCGTTGAGGCCGTCCGGGGTGCGCCCGCTCGGGTTGCGCACGAGACGGACCCGCGGGTCCTCCGCGGCCAGCGCCTCGGCGACCGCGTCCGTGCCGTCGGTCGACGGGCCGAGTGCGAGGACGACCTCGATGGGGCCGGCGTAGTCCTGGGTGAGGATCATCGCGACGGCGTCGCGCAGGTGCCGCTCCTCGTTGAGCAGCGGCATGATGACGCTGACCGGCGGGGTCAGCTGCGTCGACGCGTCCACGCTGGTGTTCCTCGTCCTCTGCTCGTCGTCCCGGGGCCCGGTCGCGGGTCCCGTGTACCGCCCGCTGCCCGGGGCGCGAGCGGCGACCAGCCTACTGGAGGGTCGGGAGTCGACCGCGGGGCGCCCGAGCCACGAGGACGCGCCGGCCGCCGGGCCTCCCGGGCCCACCACGACCCGACCGGGCCCGGTGCCGCCGCGGGAGCGGGCCTTCGCACTCGAGCGTGCTCGCGGCGCTCGCGGGGAGTGGGGCGCCGCCTCCGGGGAGGGGCGGCGGCGCCCGCCACTCGGACCCCCGGTGACGACGCAGCGCCGCGGACACGGGCACGCTGTTTGACCTCGTGTCCAAGGGCGTCGCAGCCGCGAACGGCCGCGCCGCCCCCGGCGGTGCACGACCACCATACGGCCGGGTCGCGCGATCATCAAGCAGTTCGACCATCGCGTCACGTGGCGGTCGGCCTGCTCCGCCGCCGATCCGCGACTCGGTAGGTTTGGGACCATGACCCCCACCCGTGCCGCCGACCGGGCTGCGGCGACCGCCGCCCTGCGCGAGCTCATCCTCGCCGGCGAGCGCTACCGCCTCGCCGCGGCCGAGCACCTCGACCTCACCGTCAACGAGAGCCGCGCCATCAGCTACCTGCTGGCCCGCGGGTCGATGGGCCAGACCGAGCTGTCCCAGGCCCTGGGACTCACGACGAGCTCGACGACCACGCTCGTCGACCGGCTCGAACGCCGCCACCTCGTCGAGCGGGTGGCCGACCCGGCCGACCGGCGTCGGAGCACGGTGCGCATCCCCGAGGCCGACCTACGCCGGCTCGGGCAGGTGCACGACTGGGTGCCGCACACCTTCGACACGCTCGACCCGGCGAGCCTGCCGCATGTCACGGAGGTCCTCACGACCATCACCGAGGCGCTGCGGGGCGTCGCGGCCGACATCCACGCCTCCAGCTCGAGCACCCGCGGGAACCGGCGCCGGCACTGAGCCTCGTCGCCGGTCAGCCCTTGAGCAGCTGGCGTGCCATGACGATGCGCTGGACCTGGTTGGTGCCCTCGTAGATCTGGGTGATCTTGGCGTCGCGCATCATCCGCTCGAGCGGGAAGTCCTGGGTGTAGCCGGCTCCCCCGAGCAGCTGCACGGCGTCGGTCGTCACCTTCATCGCGACGTCCGACGCGTAGCACTTGGCCGCTGCCCCGAAGAACGAGAGGTCCTTGTCACCGCGTTCGGACTTGGCCGCCGCGACGTAGACCATCTGGCGCGCGGCCTCGAGCTCCATCGCCATGTCGGCCAGCATGAACTGGATCCCCTGGAAGTCGGCGATGTGCTTGCCGAACTGCTTGCGGTCCTTGACGTAGGCCAGCGCGACGTCGAGCGCCCCCTGGGCGATGCCGACGGCCTGCGCGCCGATGGTGACGCGCGTGTGGTCGAGGGTGCGCAGCGCGATCTTGAGGCCGTCACCGACCTGGCCGACGACGCGGTCACCGGGGATCCGGACGTCGTCGAAGTGCAGCTCGCGGGTCGGGCTGCCCTTGATGCCGAGCTTGCGCTCCTTCTCGCCGAAGGTGAACCCCGGGTCGGACTTCTCGACGACGAAGGCCGTGACGTTGCCACCCCGGGGACCGTCGGGGTCGGTGACGGCGAGGACCGTGTAGTACTCGGACACACCGGCATTCGTGATCCACGACTTCTGGCCGTTGAGCACCCAGCCGTCGCCGTCCTGCCGGGCGCGGCACTTCATGGACGCCGTGTCCGAGCCGGCCTCGCGCTCGGAGAGCCCGTACGAGAACGTCGTCCGGCCCTGGGCCAGGGGCGGGAGGTAGCGTCCCTTGAGCTCGTCGCTTCCGTCGAGGATGAGCGGGAGTGAGCCGAGCTTGTTGACGGCGGGGATGAGCGAGGCGGACGCGTCGACGCGGGCGACCTCCTCGATGACGATGCACGTCGCGAGCGCGTCGGCGCCGACGCCGTCGTACTCCTCCGGCACGTGGGGGGCGAAGAAGTCCGAGGCCACGAGGGCGTCGTGCGCCTCCTGCGGGTAGCGGGCCTCCGCGTCGACCGCCGCCGCGAAGGGCGCGATCTTGTCCTCGGCCACGGCGCGTACGGCCTCCCGCAGCGCCTCATGGTCCTCGCTGGTGCGGTACAGGTCGAAGTCGGCGTTCGTGCTCACGGCCCGATCCTACTCACGGGTTCGGATTAGTAGGACGTCCTCGTGATCGACGCCACGAGTACCGCGCCACGGCGCACTTATCCGACGCGGAAGCGGCCCCGACGCCGCCAGTACCGCGCCACGGCGCGGCTTCCGCGTGAGGTGGCCGCCACCCCTCGGACACCGGCTCCCACTCCTCGGACGCCGCTGTCTACACTGCGGGCAGGTCATGAGCGCCAGCGCCAAGCCCCGGCTCGCTGGCCGGCAACCCTCCCAACCGCGGCGGGGTGCCCCGGGTGAGGACCTGGCCCGACGTCGACAACCGGCGCGGGCAAGCGCGGAGACCCTCTCCCCGCACCGAGCCGTCGGTGCGCCGGGCCGTCGGGACGACGACCGGTCATCGACCCGAACCAGGAAGAGCAGACCACGATGACCGAGCCGAACTGGTCCTTCGAGACCAAGCAGATCCATGCCGGACAGAGCGCCGACAGTGCGACCGGTGCGCGCGCCCTGCCGATCTACCAGACGACGAGCTACGTCTTCGACGACACCGACCACGCGGCGAACCTGTTCGGGCTCAAGGAGTTCGGCAACATCTACACGCGGATCATGAACCCGACGACGGATGTCGTGGAGCAACGCATCGCCGCACTCGAGGGCGGTGTCGGGGCCCTCCTCGTCGCCTCGGGACAGTCGGCCACCACCCTGGCCCTGCTCAACATCGCCGAGGCCGGTGACCACATCGTCGCCTCGCCGAGCCTCTACGGCGGCACCGTCAACCTGCTGAGGTTCACCTTCCGCAAGCTCGGCATCGAGGTGAGCTTCGTCGAGGACCCCAGCTCGGTCGACGCGTGGCGTGCCGCCGTGCGGCCGAACACGAAGGCGTTCTTCGGCGAGACGATCGCCAACCCGAAGGCCGAGGTGCTCGACATCGAGGCGGTCGCGGCGGTCGCGCACGAGCACGGCGTCCCCCTCGTCGTGGACAACACCATCGCGACCCCGTACGTCATCCGCCCGATCGAGTGGGGCGCCGACGTCGTCGTCCACTCCGCGACGAAGTACCTCGGCGGTCACGGCACGTCCATCGCCGGCGTCATCGTCGACGCGGGCCGGTTCGACTACGGCGCCGACCCGGAGCGGTTCCCGAACTACAACACCCCCGAGGAGAGCTACCACGGCCTCGTCTTCGCCCGGGACCTCGGCGTCGGCAGCCCGCTCGGGGCCAACCTCGCCTACATCCTCAAGGCGCGTGTGCAGCTGCTGCGGGACCTCGGGCCGGCCGCGGCACCGTTCAACGCGTTCCTCATCGCCCAGGGCCTCGAGACGCTGTCGCTGCGCATCGAGCGCCACCTCGCGAACGCCACCAGGGTCGCTGCCTACCTGCAGGGTCACCCCCAGGTGGAGCGGGTCGTGTGGGCGTCGCTGCCGGACAGCCCCTCCCACGCCACGGCGCAGAAGTACGCGCCCCGTGGCGCGGGCGCGGTGCTCTCGTTCGAGATCGCCGGTGGTCTCGATGCCGGCAAGAGGTTCGTCGAGGCGCTGACCCTGCACAGCCACGTCGCGAACATCGGCGACGTGCGGTCCCTGGTCATCCACCCCGCCTCGACGACCCATTCGCAGGGCCCCGAGGAGGACCGCCTCGCGGCGGGCGTCACGCCGGGTCTCGTTCGCCTCGCCGTGGGCATCGAGCACATCGACGACATCCTCGCCGACCTCGAGCAGGGTTTCGCGGCCGCGAAGCCCTGAGCACCGGCGGAAGCCGGGGTGTGGCGGGTCGGCACGGCTGGCAGCATGTCGGCCATGCCGATCCGCTACCCCGCTCCCCTGCGTCCCGGCGACCGGGTCGGTGTCACCTCGCCGAGCTCGGGCGTCCAGGACCGCCTGTGGGGTCGGTTCACCCATGCCGTCCGGTGCCTGCGCGACCGCGGGTTCGACGTGGTGGTGGGCGAGCTCAACCACGCACCGAGTCACGTCAGCGGGCCGCGTGAGGCACGCGCGGCCGAGCTCATGTCGATGCTCACCGACCCCACGATCAGGGCCGTGGTGCCGCCCTGGGGTGGTGAGACCGGCATCGACCTGCTCGACCTGCTCGACCTGGACGCCGTCTCGTCCGCCGAGCCGACGTGGTGCGTCGGCTTCTCCGACACCTCGACGTGGCTGACCCCGCTCACCCTCACCACCGGCCTGGCCACGATCCACGGGCAGAACCTCATGGACACCCCGTACGTCCTGCCCGACGGCATCCTGCACTGGGTCGACGTCGCGTCGGCCTCAGCCGGCGAAGAGCTGGTGCAGCGCTCCCCCGGGCGGTTCCGCTCCGGCGGCTGGGACGACTACGCCGCCGACCCGACGGTCTCGCGGATGACCCTCGACGGACGCGGTACGTGGACCCGCATCGACCCGGGGCACGAGGGTGAGCCCGCGGGCTTCTCGGGGCGGCTCGTCGGTGGCTGCGTCGAGACGATCAGCTTCCTCGCCGGCAGCACCTACGGCGACACGAGCACCTTTGCCGCACGGCACGCCCCGGAGGGCCTCGTCGTCCTGCTCGACATCGCCGAGTGGCCCTCGTACGACGTCTGCCGCGCCCTTCACGCCATGCGGTTGCGCGGCTTCTTCGACGCGGCCACCGGCATCCTCGTGTCACGCACCAACGCCCCGGAGCCGGGCGGGTTCACCCAGCACGACGCCGTCAGCGACGCCCTCGGCATGCTCGGCGTGCCGATCCTGGCCGACGTCGAGTGCGGGCACGTCGCGCCGTTCCTCGCGCTCGTGCAGGGCGCCACGACGTCCGTCGAGCACGACCCGGCAGCCGGCACGCACACGGTCGTGCAGCGACTCGACTGACGACGCGCGACTCCGCGGGTGGCTAGCCGACGACCTCGTCGAGGTAGCACCAGCGCCACGTCTCACCCGGCTCGATGGAGCGGATGACCGGGTGTCCGACGTCGTGGAAGTGCGCCGTCGCGTGCTTGAACTCCGAGGAGTCGCAGCAGCCGACGTGACCGCACTGGAGGCACAGGCGCAGGTGCACCCACGTCGTGCCGGCGCGGAGGCACTCCTCGCAGCCCTCGGGCGTGCGCGGCTCGGCGCACGAGTCGGTGTCCTCCAGGTGCTCGCACGGGCTCTCGAGGGTCTCCACGGGCAACATCTCGCTCTCTGCCATTCGTTCCTGCTGGTCGTCGATGCGGTCCAGCATCGTCTCCTCGAGGTCGAGGGCCCCGAGGACGACGCGGAGCACGGTCTGGTCGGCCCGACCCTCGTCACGCAGCCGCAGCACCTCGCCGCGCTCGGCCTGCAGCATCGTCATGCGGGCACGGACGTAGCGCTCGCTCGGCGTCTCGTCGACGTCGGCGCCCCTCGGACCGAGGCGCTCCCACATCTGGTTGAGCCGGTCGTCGGCGCGGTCCCGCAGCGTCGTCCGCGTCGCGTCGTCGACGTCGGGCATCGCGTCGAGGGCCTCCAGCCCGGCCCGCGTCGCGGCCTGGAGCACGGTCGCGGCCTGGAGGGCGTCCTCACGCGGGTCGGGGCCGCGCACCCCGAGCCGACGCGCGAGGCGCGGCAGCGTCGTGCCCTGGACGATCAGCGTCCCCACCGTGACGACGACGGCGACGAGGACGAGGACGTCGCGGTGCGGCGTCTGGTCCGGGAGGAGCAGCGCGGCCGCGAGCGTCACGACGCCACGCATGCCGGCCCACGACAGCACCGCCGAGTGCGACCACGGCGACGGCGCCTCGAGGCGGAGCACGCTGGACTTGAACCACCGGAACGGGAACACCCAGACCGGCCGGGCGAGCAGGACGACGACGAGCGTGCCGAAGGCCGCGAGCGCGATGGTGCCCCACGACAGCGACGACGCGCGCACCTTCTCGACCACGTACGAGACCTGCAGGCCGATGAGGAGGAACACGGCGTTCTCGAGGAGGAACTGGATGGACCCCCAGTTGATCCGCTCGGACAGCCGTGACGCGCCGGTCTGCGACCGCGGCGACCGGTGACCGAGGACGATGCCGGCGGTGACGACGGCGATGACCCCCGACGCGTGCAGCTCCTCGGCGGGGACGTAGGCGGCGAAGGGCACCATGAACGACAGGACGGTGTCGAAGGCGGCCTCGGTCGAGAACCGCTTGCGCAGGACGAGGACGACCAGCGACACCACGAAGCCGATCGCCGCACCACCGACCGAGGCCCAGAGGAACTGTCCGACGACACCGCCGAAGGTCAGGGTCTGCGCCCGGTCGCCCGTCGCGAGACCGGCCGCGGTGAGCGCCGTGCTCAGCGCGACGAGCGCCGTCGCGTCGTTGACGAGCGACTCGCCCTCGAGGATCGTCACGAGCCGCCGCGGCAGCCCGATCTGCCGTCCGACCGCCGTGGCCGCGACCGCGTCGGGCGGGGCCACGACGGCACCGATGGCGAACGCCACGGCGAACCCGAGGCCGATCAGCTGGTGCAGGAACACCGCGACGGCGAGGGCGGTGAACAGCACCAGCCCCACCGACAGCGACACGATCGTGCCCTTGTACGTGCGGACGTCGACGAGCGAGGTCTGGATGGCGGCCGCGTAGAGCAACGGCGGCAGGATGCCGAGGAGCACCTCCTCGGGGGTCAGGGCCACCTGGGGCACGAAGGGCAGGTAGGACCCGACGATGCCGACGAGCATGAGGACGAGCGGTGCGGGCAGGCGCAGACGGTCAGCCAGCCACGCGCCGCCGAGGACGGTCGCGGCGATCGCCAGCAACCCGGTCGCGATCTCCACCGGGCCATCCTGCCAACATGCCGCCCCCTGCGCGTCATCGGACCGCCGCGTGGGCGGCCCGGGGGGCTCAGAAGAACGAGCGGACCGCCTCGATGACGCGCTCCTGGTCGGCCTCGGTCAGCTCGGTGGCACAGGGCAGCGAGACGCCGCGGGCGAAGAGCCCCGAGCCGACCCCGCCGCCGAGCACCGGCGCCGTCGCGAACGGCGGCTGCGCGTGCAGCGGTCGCCACAGCGCGCGGGCGCCGACCCCGAGCGCGTGGAGGTGTCCGAGCAGCTCGTCCCGGCCGCGGCCGTCACCCTCGGGCACGAGCACCGAGTAGAGCCAGTACGTCGCGTCGAGACCCTCGACGCGCGGCGGCAGGACGAGCGGGAGGCCGGCGAACGCCTCGTCGTACCGCGTCGCGATCCGGTGCTTGGCCGCGACGAACTCGTCGAGGCGCTCGAGCTGGGCCAGGCCCAGGCCCGCGGCCAGGTTGGTGAGCCGGTAGTTGTAGCCGACCTCGTCGTGCAGGTACCCGACGTCGGGAACCTTGGCCTGGGTGGTCAGGTGGCGGGCCCGCGCGGCGAGCTCGTCGTCGTCGGTGACGAGCATCCCGCCGCCACCGGTCGTGGCGATCTTGTTGCCGTTGAAGGAGAAGCAGCCGACCCGCCCCACGGTGCCGGTGTGCGACCCGGCGTACCGACCGCCGGACCACGTGGCGCCGAGCGACTCGGCGGCGTCCTCGAGGATCGCGACGCCGTGGCGTGCGCACGCGTCGACGAGGGGCTCCATGTCGGCGGGCTGGCCGAGGACGTGCACCACCTCGACGACCTTCGGCAGCGGGCGACCCTCGGCGGCCCGGCGGTCCAGCTCGCCGGCGACCAGCTCGGGGTCGAGGTTCCACGTGCGGGCCTCGGAGTCGACGAGCACCGGGCGCGCCCCGACGTAGGCGATGGGGTTGACCGACCCGACGAAGGTGAAGTCGGAGCAGAACACCTCGTCGTCCCGCTCGACGCCGAGCAGCAGCAGACCGACGTGGATCGCGGCCGTCCCCGTTGCGCAGGCGACGGCGTGCCGGGCCCCGACGCGCTCGGCGAACCGGTGCTCGAACTCCGAGACGAACGGTCCGACGGACGAGACGAACCCGGACTCGACCGCCTCGAGGACGTACCGACGCTCGAGCTCGCCGATGTTGGGGACGGCCAGCGGGATCGTGCCCTCGGGCCCGCGCGAGCCCGGCGCGTGCGCCTCCCCGGCCGGCGGCCTCGCTGCGCCCGTCGTCACCGGTGGTACCGCCCGGCCGTCTCGGGGTCGACCCGCGGGCGCAGCCATTCTGCCGTCGCGGCCAGGCCCTCCTCGAGTGACACGGTCGGCGCCCAGCCGAGGACCGCGTTGGCGCGCGACGGGTCCGACAGGAGGACCTGCACCTCGGAGTTCTCCGGGCGGATGCGGTCGCTCTCGGTGACGACGTCGGCGTCGTTGCCGGTGACCTTCTTGCACAGCTCGACGACGTCGCCGACCGACACGGTGCGCCCGGTGCCGAGCTGGATCGTCGTCCCCGGCTCGACGTCCGCGAGGGCGGCACGCACGAAGCCGTCGGCGGTGTCGCTGACGAAGGTGAAGTCGCGCCTGGGCGTCACGTCGCCGAGCCGCAGCTCGGACGCGCCGGCGAGCAGCTGCGACAGGACCGTCGGGATGACGGCGCGTGTGGACTGGCGCGGGCCGAAGGTGTTGAAGGGCCGCAGCGTTGTGACCGGCGTGCCGAACGACAACGCGTACGACTCGCACATCTTGTCGGCCGAGATCTTCGTCGCCGAGTACGGCGACTGGCCGCGCAGCGGGTGCTCCTCGGTGATCGGCACCGACTCGGGCGTGCCGTACACCTCGGACGTCGACGTGTTGACCATCCGCGGCACGCCCTGGCGGCGCACGGCCTCGAGGACGTTGAGGGTGCCGATGACGTTGGTCTCGACGTAGGAGCGGGGCGCCACGTACGAGAACGGGATCGCGATGAGCGCGGCGAGGTGCAGCACGACGTCGACGCCCTCGGCGCTGGCCATGACGTGCTCGGGGTCGCGGATGTCACCGAGGACGACCTCGGCCCGGCCGTCGCGCACCGCGCGGCGGAAGGTGTCCGACTCGTCGAGCCAGCCGGTCGAGCCGTTGGAGTTGTAGAGGCAGAAGGCCCGCACCTTCGCGCCGTCGGCGAGGAGCCGCTCGACGACGTTGCTGCCGATGAAGCCGTCGGAGCCGGTCACGAGCACGGTCTTGTCGGCGATCGACCCGGTCATCGGCTGGGGCGTGGGTTGCGTTGTCACAGCTGCCTTCTCGTCGTGTGGGTTCGTCGTACTCGTCATGCTCGTGGCTCGTCGTCGTGCTGGTCAGTCGTCGTGCTGGTCAGTCGTCGTGCTCGTCGGTCGTCGGCCTGGTCGGGTCGACGTCGGGCTCGGACGGAGGCCGGCGCCCTCAGCCCTGGCCCTGCGCGCGGGCGAGGTCACCGGGCGTGCCGACGTCGATCCACTCGGACTGGATCGGCCAGGCCGTCACCGGCTCGCCCCGCTCGAGGCACGTCTCGACGAGCTCGGGCATCGTGCTCGCCCGGCCGGCGGGCAGCCACGCGAGCGCGCGCGGCTCGACCGCGTAGACGGCGGCGTTGATGTCGAGGCTGAGGGTCGGCTTCTCGGACAGGCCGGTGACCCGCCCGCCCTCGCTCTCGACGACGCCGAACGGCACCTCGTGCTGGTAGGTGCGGGTGGCCACCGTGACGGCGGCACCGGTGCGCAGGTGCGCCTCGAGGAGCTGGCCCGCGCTGTAGTCGACCATGAGGTCGCCGTTCATGACGACGACCGGGTGTGCGAGGTCGGGGCGCTGCTCGCGCAGCAGGGTGAGGGAGCCTGCGGTGCCGAGCGGCAGGTCGGGCTCCTCGCGCAGGTAGCGGACCGTGCAGCCGAGGCGCGAGCCGTCGCCGAGGTGCTCCTCGATCTGGTCGGCGAGGTAGTTGACGCTGACGTAGATGTCGCGGATGCCGTCGCCGACGAGACCGAGGACGATCCACTCGAGGATCGAGCGGCCGGCGACGGTCATGAGGGGCTTCGGGGTGTCGCGGGTCAGGTCGCCGAGACGGGTGCCACGACCTCCGGCCATGACGACGGCGACGTTGGGCAGCGGTGCCGACCCGACGACGTCGGACAGCGTGTGCAGCCCGACGAGCGTGCCGTCGTCGGCGACCTCCGGCACCGCGGAGATCCGCAGCGCCTGCATGAGGTCGAGGACGAGCGCCCGCGGTGAGCCGGCGGCCACGACCTGCGGGCTCGTCGTCGCGTGCTCCAGGGCCGGGTCGTCGAGGCTGGACCCCTTGAGGAAGGCGCGCCGCAGGTCGCCGTCGGTGAGCAGCCCGGCGAGGCGGCCGGCGTCGTCGACGAGGAGGCAGACGAGCGTCGCGCTGCGGTCGACGACCTCGAGGGCGTCCCGGATCGTCGCCGTCGTCGGCGCGCTCGCGGCGCGCAGGTCTCGGGCGGTCACCGGTCCTCCTCGCCCGTCGGCCTCGCTGGTGCGGCTCCGTCGCGGACGGGCAGGTCGACGAAGCGCTTGACGCGCGGGGCGGTGCCCGCTCCCCGAACGATAGCGAGGATGCGCCCGCTGGCATCACCCGCTCCGTACGGGTTGGTGGTCGCGCGGGCCGCCGCGGTCAGCGCCGCCCGCACGGCGGTCTCCACGGGGACGCGTCCCTCCTCGGCGTGGGCGACGTTGGCGCCCCGCAGCCGGCCCCGCTGCCGCTCCCCCACGTCGACGGCCGGCACCCCGACGCTGGCCGCCTCGATGACGCCCGAGCTGGAGTTGCCGACGACGACGTCGGCCGACGCGAGGACCCGCGGGTAGTCCCGACCGAGGGCCTCGACGACGCGCAGCCGTGGCTCGTGGGCCGCGACCTGCTCGAGCGCGGCGATGATCGCCTCACGCCCGTCGTCCATGCCGGGGTGGGTCGCCACGACGGTGCCCGACGCGGCGAGCGTCGCCTCGAGGGCCTCGCGCGCCCACCTGTCCACCGGGGCCCCGGGCTGGGCCGTCGGCGGGTGGTAGGTGAACAGGGCGAAGGGACGCGTCACCGCGTCGAGGCCGACGAGGGCCGCCAGCGTCGCGTCGTCGAGCGGCTCGGCGGCCGCGAGCCGGTCGAGGCCGGGGGCCCCGGTGACGTGGACCCGGTCGGCCGGCTCGCCCATCTGCCGCAGGCGCGCGGCGGCCTCCTCCGAGGCGACGCAGTGCTGGTCGGCGAGCTTGGTGACGGCGTGCCGGACCCGTTCGTCGACGGCACCCTCGGTCACCTCGCCACCGTGCAGGTGGACCACCGGCACGCCGAGCAGGAAGGCCGGCGGCACGACGTAGAGCAGCTCCCACCGGTCCCCGAGCACGACGAGGGCGTCGGCGTCGAGCCGGCCGAGCACCTCCCCGGCGGCCCGGGCGATCACCGCGCCCTGCTCGAGCTGCGTCCCCACGGTGACCGCTGTCATCGGTTCGGCCAGCGGCTCGACGCGGGAGCGCCACTCCTCGGGAGCCAGCACGGGCGGCAGCGCCGCGGCCAGGTCGTCGGGCGCGTACATCACGCCGGTCAGCACGTGCAGCTCGACGTCGTCGGCCGCCGCGAGCGCCTCGAGCACGGCCGAGAGCGGGCCGAGGTCGGCACGCGTGCCGACGAAGACGGCGACGGTCGTGCGGTCGCCGCAGTGCGCACCGGGAGCCGGCACGTTAGGCCTCGAGGTCGGCGTCGGTGAGCGGCGCGCCGGCCGTGACGCCACGGACGAGGACGCGTCCACGCACGTCGACGGCCGGGCGGAGCCCGCCCTCGGGCCGGAGCAGCCGCAGGTCCGCGCCGGTCAGGGTGTGCCCGGCGGGCAGGTCGGACGCCACGTGCCACGACCGGCGCACGAGCGTCGCGTTCTCCTCCTCCGAGGGCTGGCGCACCTTGACGCCGTCCCCCAGGGCCCGGGCCAGCGCCTTGGTCTCGCGGACGTACTCGCTCAGGGCGTCGGGCTCGAGGCTCGCGAGGTGGTCGGGGCCCGGCAGCGAGCGGTCGGCGGTGAAGTGCTTCTCGAGCACCGGCGCGCCGAGCGCCACCGCGCCCAGGGCGGTGGTCAGGCCCGGCGTGTGGTCGGACCAGCCGACGGGCACCCCGTGCCGGGCCGCGAGCGCGGGGATGACCCGCAGGTTGCACTCGTCGACGGGCGCCGGGTAGGCCGACACGCAGTGGAACAGGACCAGGCCGGGGGCGTCGGCGCACGCCTCGACGGCCTCGGCCACCTCCGCCCCGGTGCCCATCCCCGTCGACACGAGGAGGGTCACGCCGAGTCGCGAGAGCTCGCGCAGGTACGGCAGGTTCGTCAGCTCGCCCGAGCTGACCTTGAGCGCGGTGAGCCCGAGGCCGACGAGCAGCTCGGCGCTGTCGAGGTCGAACGGGGTGGACAGGAACGTCGTGCCGGCCTCGCGCGCGTGGTCGCGCAGCTCGGCCCAGACGGACCCCGGCAGCGTCAGTGCCTCGAGGAGGCTGCGCTGGTCCGAGCTGCCGCCGCGGTCGCGCTGGTACGGCGTCGTGGCGGCGGCCGAGGAGACGAGCTTGTCCGGCGAGAAGGTCTGGAACTTCACGGCGTCCGCGCCGGCGGCCGCGGCGATGTCGACGAGCCGGTGGGCGAGGTCAGGGTCGCCGTTGTGGTTGACGCCCGCCTCGGCGATGACGTGGACCTTTCCCGGCGTCGGCACGGTCGTGCCGGCGAGGTCGACGGCGCGGACGCCCGGCGCACCTCCGGCCGGTGCGTGCGGGTCGAGCCGGTCGGTGGTCACGGGCGTTCTCCGGTCTGGCGGGGCTGGCGTGTCTGGGCGGTGCGGGGGTCCGGAAAGTCAGACGGGGTTCGGGAGGCCGCCACGCTTCCGGCGGCCCGACGGGCGGGGACGCCGACGACGGTGGAGCCGTCGGGCACGTCCTCGGTGACGACGGCGCCCGCCCCGACGGTGACGCCGGCCCCGACACGGACGCCCGGTAGGACGCGGGCCCCGCTGCCGACCAGCGAGCCGGCGCCCACCGATGCGGCACCGAGGAGCACGGCGCCGGGTGCGACGTGGACGCCGTCACCGACCGTGCAGTCGTGCTCGACCACGGCCGCGGTGTTGACGACGACCGCGGTACCGAGGGACGCCGCGGGCCCCACGTGGGCGTGCTCGAGGACGACGGTGCCCGCGCCGAGCCGGGCGTGCGGGGCGACCGTGGCGGTGGCGGCCACGACGGCCGGTGCCGCGAGGCCGCGCTCTGCGATCTGGCTCAGCAGCCGGGTGCGCGCGGGGTTGCTGCCGATCGCGACCGCGACGTCGAGGGCGTGCGCGGCCGCGCGGTCGAGCGCGTCGACGTCGGTCTCCAGCGCCTCCACGTGCCAGGCCCGCCCACCGGCGTCGCCCGCGACGGCGACCACCCGGTGGCCGGCGCGCTCGAGGACGTCGACGACCGAACGCGCGTGCCCGCCGGCGCCGAGGACGACCCAGCCCGCCACGTCAGGCCCCCTGCCGCACGTGGCCGAGCGAGGTCGCCGCCTCGGCGAGGGCACCGCCGACCTTGCGGATGTTCTCCGGCTCGAGGACGGCCGGCACGCGAGGGGGGTCGAGCACGAGGCCCTCCCACGAGTTGCGCACGTACGAGTGGACGAACCAGTCGTCGATGTCTCGCTGCTCGGCGCCCAGCGACTCCCATCCGCGGTCCTCGACGAACTGCGGCAGGTCGTCGGGACTGGCGAGGGTGGCGACGTTGCCGAGCGCGCTCCAGGGCATCCGTGCACCCGACACGACGGGCAGGCCGAGCAGCCCGGCCTCGAGACCGACGGTCCCCGTGGCCGTCGTCGTGAACACGGCGCGCTTCATGAGGTCGCGCGAGTCGGCGAACGGGTCGATGGTCGCGATGTTCGGGTGGATGTCGAACTGCGGCCAGTAGTCGGGGTCGCGTCGCCACATGAAGTGGGCGTGCTCCTTGACGGCGACGCCGATGTCGAGAGGTGCGAGGGCGTCGGCGAGGACTCGGGCCGTGTACGCCTGGTCACGCCACTCCTGGCCCATGACGTCGGCACTGGACTCGGGCTGCACCTGCAGGGGCAGGAAGACGAACCGCTCGGGCACCGGGTCCCACCGCCGGGACTGGTACTCGCGCAGGTTGAGCCGTGCCTTGACCGGGTTGAGCCACGGCAGCCGCGCGTAGTCGCTGGGCCGAGGAAGCTGGAGGTTCGCGCCGCGGTCGACCGCGAACTCGCGGACGCGGTCGGTGGCCAGACGCCAGATCTCGCCGCCGGTCTCGACCTTGAGGTTGCGGGCGTAGCCCATGGGACGGCCGTGCTCGGTCCTCCAGTCGGAGATGAACCGCTCGCCCGCCTCGACGGCGGAGGAATCCTCGACCTGCCTCTCCCACAAGGTGATTCCCTTGGGGGCGCCGATGAGGCCGAACCGGTCGGAGGGCAGGCGGATGCCGCGCGGCCACGTCGCGAGACCCCCGTGGTGGGTCACGAGCCCGGCCGTGAGCAGCTCGGAGGTGACGGTGAACTCGACGAGCGCGAGCATCGGCCCGCGGTCGGCGATGACGGCCTCGAGCTCCTCGGCGGCGAGGTTGAGGAAGTTCATCGCGGTGTCGACCCGGTTGCGACGCAGGGCCCGCTCGGACACGAGCAGGTCGAGCGGGTCCAGGCCCACGCCGGCGCAGGCGCGCTTCAGGGCGGCGTGCGGGGCCAGCCCGCTGACGACGTTCGCCCTGCGCGCCCGGGCGTAGGGCAGACGCACGACGGTGGCCCGGGGCGCGTGGCGGCGTACCCATGCCAGGTTGGCGTCGGTGCGCACGACGAGGACGAGGTCCTTGGTCTCGAAGCCGGCGTGGACGAGCGCCGGAACGAGGAGGTCGTCGTAGCCCAGTCCCATGTGGACGAGGGGTGTCACCACGAAAGCGTCTCTCCTCAAAGGTCGAGCGGAAGGTCGAGCGGAAGGTCGGGCGGAAGGTCGAGCGGGTGGGGCGTGGTAAGCGCCGCCCGGCGGGCGCCTCATCCTATCCGCGCAGGCTCCGGAGGACGCCCGGCGCGAGGGCGAGGGCGCCGCCGGCGACGGCGACCGCGAGGGCGGCGCGCACCCACGCGCCCGCACCGTCGCCCGGCAGCGCGGCCCCGACGAGCGCGAGCGCGAACGAGGCCAGCGCCACTGCGGGCAACCGACCGGGCCACCTCAGGGGCGAGTGCCGCACGGCGAACCACGTCGTCGCGCCCACGAGCGCGACGTACGCCAGCGCCTTCGCGATCGCGACGCCGACGAGGCCGAGGCCGGCCACCGCGGCCAGCAGCCACGCCGACACGACGAGGACGCCGAGCGCCGCCAGCGCCGCCCAGGCGAGCCGCCCCGTGCGCTCGGCGTCGAGCACGGCGAGCGAGGCACCCTGGTAGACCATGTACGCCACGGCCACCGTCGACACGACGCCGAGGGCCGCGACGATGCCGGCCCGGTCGAAGGTCTGGTCGGTCATGAGCGCGACGAGCCACGGACCGAGGAGCGCGACGCCGGCGGCCCCCGCACCGACGACGGTGGTCAGGGCCGTGCCGGTGCGGGCGGTCCAGGCCCAGCGGTCCTCGAGCGGGCGCGACAGGACGAGCGGGCCCCAGGCGTTGAAGAGCGCGACGGCGAGGACGAAGGGCATGTTCCCCAGCTGCAGGGCCACCTGGTACTCGCCGGCCGCGCCGGCGCCCACGAGCCAGCCGGTGAGCAGCACGTCGCCGGACAGCAGCCCGAGCATCGCGACGGCCTGCGGCAGCAGGGGCGCCGCGAGCCGGATGCCGGCCCGGACACGGGCCCGCTCGACCGTCGGCGGCAACGGACGTCCGACGACGAGGGCGAGGACGGCGGCGAGCACGACGACCGCCGCGTAGCCGACGAGGTAGCGACCCGCGGTCGGCTCGGCGCGAGCGGCGAGCACCCCGGCCGCCTGCGCCCCGACCGTCGCCACGACCGCCAGCGCGAGAAAACCCCACGGCCGCAAGCGAGCCCGCATGAGGGTCTGACCGGAGACCACCGTGGTCAGCCCCACGGACGCGACGACGAGCGGCAGCCACACGGTGAGGTCACCGTGGCCCACCGCCGACAGCACGAGGGCCACGACGAGGCCGACGACACCGAGCCCGAGCGCGAGCAGGACCATCGTCCCGGCCAGGGCGCGCGCCACCCTCGGCCCCTCGGCGCCGCGGTGGTGCTCGCGCAGGATGACCTGCGGGAGCCCCGCGGCCGCGATGGTGCCGACCATCTGCACGACGACCAGCCCCGTGGCCACCAGACCGAACTCGGTCCGGCCGAGGACCCGGGTCGCGAACGGCAGGACGAGCAGGACCCCCAGGCCCTGCAGGGCGGTGCCGACGAGGTAGATGACCGAGTGGGCGCCGAGCGAGACGCCCGTCGCACCCGTCGCAGCGGCTGCACCCGTGGCACCGACTGCGGCCGGGGCACCGGCTGCACCCGGCACGGACGCGGGCGCGGGCTCGGGCGGCTCGGTGTCGGTCGCCGGGGACTCGCGGTCGTCTGCCACGATGGGAAACCTACTAGGGCGAAGGAGGACCGGGTGAGCGCGACGTGAGCGCGGTCGTCGTCGTGCGAGGGGCCGGGTCGATCGGGCGCCGTCACGCCCGCGTCCTCGCGGGCATCGGGTGCACCGTCTCGCTGTGGCCGGTCCGGCCGCGCGGCAGCGCCACCGATCCCGACCTGCCCGGCGTCCGTCTCCTCGACGACGCGTCAGGCGCGGACGCGCTCGGCGGGGCGGACCTCGTCGTGGTGGCGACCGACACCGGGCGGCACGTCCCCGACACCGTGGCCGCCCTCGACGCCGGTGCGCGTCGCGTCCTCCTCGAGAAGCCCGTGGCCCCGACGCGGTCCGCCGCGGAGGCGCTCGCCGGGCATCCCCGCGCCGGTGACGTGTGGGTCGCCGCTCCCCTGCGCGCCCACGAGGCGTTCCGCCACGTCCTCGCCTCCACCGGCTCCGTCGTCGAGTGCACGCCCGGCGGGGTCGTGTCGGCGCACGCCTGGTCGCAGTCGTGGCTGCCCGACTGGCGTCCCGAGCGGGACCACCGGCAGTCCTACTCCGCCCGCGCCGGCGAGGGCGGCGTCCTGCGCGACCTCGTGCACGAGCTGGACTACCTCACCGTGCTCCTCGGTCCCCCGGTTCTGGTCGGCGCCCGGCTCGAGCACGACGGACCCCTCGACATCGAGGCCGAGCAGGCGGCGACGCTGCTGTGGTCGGCCGGGAGGGCGACCGTGACCTGCCGCCTCGACTACGTGACGCGCCCGGCGACCCGCGGCCTCGTGCTGCGGGGACCCGACGGGTGCCTGGAGTGGGACCTGCCCTCCGCGACGGTGCGTCACACCGCGGCCGACGGCTCGGTGACGCGCCGCACCTTCACGGCCGACCGGGACCGCGACGCGACGATGGCCACCCAGGCCCGCGCCGCCCTCGAGCTGGCCCCGGCCGCCGACGCGTCGACGCGTCACCGTGCGGGCGCGCCCGCCACCCTCGCGGAGGGGCTGGCCACGCTGGACCTCTGCGACCGAGCGAGGGAGCTCTCGTGACGACGACCCCGCCGACGACACCGCCGACGACACCACCCCCGACACCGCCGAGCGGGTCCCGCATCCTGGCGGTCATCCCGGCTCGCGGCGGCTCGAAGGGCCTGCCGGGCAAGAACATCCGGCCACTCGCCGGTCTTCCGCTCATCGCGCACTCGGTGCGCGCCGCCGCGGTCACGCCCGAGGTGACCCGGTGCGTCGTGACGACCGACTCGGAGCAGATCGCCGAGGTCGCGCGGGCTCACGGCGGCGAGGCTCCCTTCCTGCGCCCGGCACACCTCGCCGGCGACGACGCCCCCATGGCACCCGTCGTGCGGCACGCGCTCGAGTGGGTCGAGGCCGACGAGGGACGGCCCTACGACGCCGTCCTGCTGCTCGACCCGACGAGTCCGTGCCGCGTGCCCGCACAGCTCGCCGAGGCGACACGCCGCCTGGCCACCGACCCCGGCCTCGACGGGGTGGTCAGCGTCTCCGAGCCGACGTTCAACCCGGTGTGGGTCGGCGTCCGCCCGGCCGACGCCACCCGACCCGACGGTCCCCTGACCCGGTTCCTCGACGCCGGGACCGGCATCACCCGCCGTCAGGACGCCGCCCGGTTCCTGCGGATCAACGGCAACTTCTACCTGTGGCGGGCCGCCTTTGTCCGCCGGCTCGAGGCGTCGTGGTTCGACGAGGGCACCCATGCCGGCCTCGAGATCCCCGAGGCGCAGGCGTTCTCGATCGACGACGAGTACGAGTTCCAGCTCATCGAGGCCCTCGTGGGCGCCGGCCTCGTCACCCTGCCGTGGCTCGACGCCACGGACGAGCCGAGCACGGAGGACGCCCGATGACGACCGACCGTCCGAGCGACGCCACGAGCAACCGCACGACCGGCCCCACCGACCTCACCGACCTGACCGGACGGACCGCCGTCGTCACCGGCGGAGCCGGCCCCCTCGGCCGGGTGCTGTCCGACGCCCTGGCGGCGGCCGGGGCTCGGGTCGTCGTCGTCGACCTCGACGCGTCGGCGTGCGCCGAGGCCGCCACGGCCCTGCCCGGCTCGGACCACGTCCCGCTCGGCGCGAACCTCCTCGACCCCGACGGGCTCTCGGACGTCGTCGCCGCCGTGACCGCACTCGGCGCCTGTGACGTGCTCGTCCACAACGCGGCCTTCACCGGCACCTCCGGCGTGCCGGGCTACGCCGTGCCGTTCGAGGAGCAGACCGACGAGGCGTTCACGATGGCCCTCGCCCTCAACCTCACGGCGCCGTTCTCGCTGACCCGCCGCCTCGCGCCCCTGCTGCGTGCGACCGGCCGCGGCAGCGTCGTCAACGTCTCGAGCATCTACGGGCTCGTCGGACCCAACATGGGGCTCTACGAGGGCACGCGCATGGGCAACCCAGCGGCCTACGCCGCCAGCAAGGGCGGCCTCGCGCAGCTGACCCGCTACCTGTCCACGGTGCTCGCACCGGAGGTGCGGGTCAACGCCTTCGCCCCGGGCGGCATCGCGCGCGGGCAGGACGACGCCTTCGTCGAGCGCTACGAACGGCTGACGCCGCTGGGGCGGATGGGCACCGAGGACGACTTCCGCGGCGTCGTCACGTGGCTCGCGTCGGACGCGTCGGCGTACGTCACCGGGCAGGTCGTCGCCGTGGACGGCGGCTGGACGGCCTGGTAGGCCGCGCAGCCCGCCGACACCTCAGCCCTTGAGCTCGGAGGCGACCTTCTCCTCGAACAGCTCGATGCCGGAGCGGTCGTAGGCGGCCTCGCCGAAGTAGGTGATCGCGTAGGTCATCCCCCGCGACTGCATGTCCTTGAGCACCTCGACGACCTGCTCCGGCGTGCCGACGGCCGGCTGCCGTCGCAGCGCCGCGACGTGCTCCTCGACCTTGGCGTCCGGCACGCCACCCTTGCGCAGCAGCTCGCCGTTGAACGCGAGGCGGTCCTCGACGTCGGCCTCGGTCTCGCCGATGACGACGTTGAAGTTGCCCGAACGCACGATGGAGTCGAAGTCGCGACCGAGGTCCTTGCAGTGGTCGGCGAGGATCGCGCTCTTGCGGTCGAAGGTCTCGGGGTCGTCGAAGAAGTTCGTGTAGTCGGCGTACTGCGCGGCGATCCTCAGGGTGACCTTCTCCCCGCCGCCGGCGATCCACATCGGGATGCCGTTGCGCTCGCTGCCCGGGTGGCTCGTGCCCTGCAGCGGCCGGGGCGCGCAGAGGGCGCCGTCCACCTGGTAGTACGTCCCGTCGAGCGTGGCCGACCCGGTGGTCCACATGTCTCGGAAGACCTGGACGCCCTCGCGAAGCGCACCGAGCCGGTCACCGGCCTTGGGGAACCCGTAGCCGTAGGCGCGCCACTCGTGCTCGTACCAGCCGCCGCCGATGCCCATCTCGGTCCGCCCGCCCGAGATGACGTCGACCGTCGCCGCGACCTTCGCCAGGTAGGCGGGGTTGCGGTAGGCCATGCACGTGCACATCTGGCCGAGCCGGACGCGGTCGGTCGCTGCCGCGAACGCCGCCATCAGCGTCCAGGCCTCGTGCGTCGCCTCGCCGGACGGCTGCGGCACGGTGTGGAAGTGGTCGTACACCCAGATCGACTCGAAGACGGCTCCGTCGTCGGCGTGCTTGGCGAGGTTGACCATCGCCTCCCACTGCTGGGCCGGCTCGATGCCGACCAGATCCATGCGCCAACCCTGGGGGACGAACATTCCGAATCGCATCCGCCCATCCAACCACGACGGACCGCCCGGGGACCGGCGGTCCTCCGGCGCCTGCTGCGTGTGAGGATGGGGCGCATGGCCCCGCACCGCAACGATCCCGACGTCATCCGCGACCTGCTGGTCACGCCGGCGACCTGGGCCGTCGTGGGGCTCGGCGACAACCCGGACCGCACCGCCCACCGCGTCTCGCTGTGGCTCCAGCGCGAGCTCGGCATGCACCTCGTCCCGGTCCACCCGTCTGCGGCCACGGTGCACGGCGCCACCGGCTACGCCGCGCTCGCCGACGTCCCCGACGGCACCGTCGTCCGGGTCGTCGACTTCTTCGTCAACAGCGACCACGTCGGCGCGCTCGTCGACGAGGCGGTCGCCCAGCGGGAGCGACTCGGCATCGAGGCGCTGTGGCTGCAGCTCGGTGTCGTCGACGAGGAGGCCGCAGCCCGGGCGGAGGCGGCCGGCCTGGCCGTCGTCATGGACACCTGCCCGAAGATCGAGTACCCGCGCATCCAGCCCGGTGACGGTGCCGACGCCGTCACCGGCTGACGACGCGCGACACCCGTCCCGTCGGCCCGGCCGAGCCGGTCGGCTCGCTCGGCTCAGTCGAGGCCGCGTGCGACCTCGTCGCGCAGCTTCGCGCCCTTGGCGTGGGCCTGGTCCCGCAGGTCCTCCTGGAAGGCGAGCATCCGCTCGCGGACGTCGACAGCCAGCTCGTCCGAGCCGGACGCGACGATCCGCGCCGCGAGGAGGCCGGCGTTGCGCGCGCCACCGACCGACACGGTGGCGACGGGCACACCGGCGGGCATCTGCACGATCGACAGCAGCGAGTCCATGCCGTCGAGGTACTTCAGGGGCACCGGGACGCCGACGACCGGCAGCGGGGTCACCGACGCGAGCATCCCGGGCAGGTGAGCCGCACCGCCGGCACCGGCGATGACGACGCGCAGGCCGCGGCCGGCGGCGTCGTGCCCGTACGCGATCATCTCGTCGGGCATCCGGTGCGCGGACACGACATCGGCCTCGAAGGGGATGTCGAACTCCTGCAGGGCCCGCGCGGCCTCGCGCATCACGGGCCAGTCGCTGTCGCTGCCCATGACGATGCCGACGACGGGCCGCTGTGGCTCAGGGGTCTGGTCGCTCACGTGGTCCTCATTCCGTGACGGTGCCGCGCAGGTAGTCCGCGGCGTGGCCGGCCCGCCCGCGGGCCTCGGCGAGGTCGGTCGAGCTGACGTTGACGTGGCCGATCTTGCGGCCCGGGCGCACGCCCTTGCCGTAGAGGTGGACCTTGACCCCCGGGTCGCGGGCCATGACGTGCCGGTAGGCGGGGTAGAGCTGCTCGTAGTCGCCGCCGAGGACGTTGGCCATGACGGTCCACGGTGCGCGTGGGCGCGGGTCGCCGAGGGGCAGGTCGAGCACCGCGCGCAGGTGCTGCTCGAACTGCCCGGTGACGGCGCCGTCCATCGACCAGTGGCCGCTGTTGTGGGGGCGCATCGCCAGCTCGTTGACGACGTACGTCGGCCGGCCGTCGCGCTCGACCTCGAACATCTCGACGGCGAGCACGCCCGTCACGCCGAGCTCCCCGGCGATGCGCAGGGCTGCCTCGGTGGCGGTCGAGGCGAGGTCGGCGTCGAGGTGCGGAGCGGGTGCGAGGACCTCGGTGCAGATGCCGTCGGTCTGGACGGTCTCGACGACGGGCCACGCCGCCGCCTGGCCGGAGGGGCTGCGTGCCACGAGGACGGCGATCTCGCGGGTGAAGTCGACCTTCTCCTCGAGGAGCAGCCCGTCCGCGAGGGCGCCGGGCTCACCGACGCGGGTGAGCCAGTCGGCGAGGTCGGCGACGGACCGCGCCACGACGACCCCCTTGCCGTCGTAGCCGCCGCGCGGCGTCTTGGCGACGACCGGCCACCCGACCTCGGCCGCGAAGGCCTCGACGTCCGCCGCGGTCCGGGCCGCACGCCAGCGCGGGCAGGCGACGCCGAGGGCCTCGAGCCGTTCGCGCATCGCCAGCTTGTCCTGGGCGAACCGCAGCGCCGAGGGCGTGGGGTGGAGCACGACGCCCTCGGCCTCGAGCTCGGCGAGGACCTCCTGGGGCACGTGCTCGTGGTCGAAGGTGACGACGTCGCACGCGGCCGCGAAGGCGCGGATCGCCTCGACGTCGGTGTGCGCCCCGACGGGGGCGCTCGGCACGACGAGGGCCGCGGCCGCGGTGTCGCTCTCGGCGAGGACGGACAGCTGGATGCCGAGCTCGACGGCCGGTCCCTGCATCATCCGGGCCAGCTGGCCGCCGCCGACGACGCCGACGACGGGGAATCCTCCGGGGGCGCGCTTGGGCTGGCTCACGGCGCCCAAGCGTAGCCGCGCGGCCTCAGGCCCGGACGTCCGGTCCACCCGACGCCGCCGGTGCCACCCCCGCCGGGTGTGCGGTCAGGCCGTCCGGCTCGGCGAGCACCGCCTCCGCGTGGCGCGGGTCGGCGAGGTCGGGGTGGTGCGTCCGCACCGCGGCGAAGGTCCACAGCTTGTTGAGCACGAAGGACACCGGCGTCGTCACCGCGATGACGATGAGCTGGGCCCAGTAGAGGCGGGTGCGGAAGCCCGTCGAGTTGTCGAAGACCGACTGCGGCAGGTGCAGCGCCGAGCTCGGGTGCATGAGCAGGGTCAGCAGGACGAGGCCCACCACCTGGGCGAGCAGACCGACGGCGAGGAACGGCAGGTACTCCCGCAGCCACCGGGCGTGCCGGCTCGTCCGGAACGTCCACGAGCGGTTGAGCTGGAAGTTCCAGAGGTTGGCGACGAGGAACGCGACGGTCGAGTACACGTGGTACCAGCGCACGTGGTACTCGGTGCCGGCGAGGGCGAGCAGGGCCAGGTGCTCGTCGGGGCCGAGCTTCTTGACGAGGATGAGGGTGACCATGTTGACGAGCACGCCGGAAGCACCCACGGCCCCGAACCGGAAGAGCAGCACCCAGTTGTGGCGGTGGCGCACGAACAGGTAGTGGTGCACGCGCCTCACGGGCGCACCCTACCCCTGCCCCCGGGCAGCACCCGGCGGTTCAGTCGGTCTCGGCCTCGGACAGGAACAGGGCGAACCGGGCCGGCTGGGCCTGGACGAGGTCGAGGCGGCCGCCGTTGGACTCGGCGAGGTCACGTGCCAGGGCGAGGCCCAGGCCGGTGCTGCCCCCCGCCCCGCTGCTGACCGAGCGCTCGAAGATGTGCGGCGCCATCGCCGCGGGCACGCCGTCGCCCTGGTCGCTGACCTCGACGATGACCGACGGGCCGGACCGGCGCGCGTGGATGTCGACCGTGCCACGGCCGTGCACGAGGGAGTTCTCGAGCAGCGTCGAGAGGATCTGGGACAGCGCCACCGGCGTCGACCGGACGAAGAGGCCGCGCTCGCCACGGACGCGCACGGACCGTCGCGCCTGCTCGAAGGCGGGCTGCCACTCGCGCTGGAGCGCGGCGATGACCGAGTCGAGGGAGACCGCCGGCGAGGGACCACCGGACCCGCGGGCCCGCCCCAGCAGGTCGTCGACGACGCGCGTCAGCCGCTCGACCTGGGCGATCGCGATGTTCGCCTCCTCCTTGACCACCTCGGCGTCGTCGGTCTCGGAGATCTCCTCGAGGCGCATGAGCAGGGCGGTCAACGGCGTGCGCAGCTGGTGCGAGGCGTCGGCTGCGAAGTCACGCTCGGCCGCCAGCGTCTTGGTCATGTCGTGGGCCCGGCGCGTCATGACGCCGGACACCTCGTCGATCTCGGCGATGCCGGAGTGGACCGGCGTCAGCCGGGCCTCGCCGTTGGCGAAGCGTGCCGCGAGGTGGAGCAGCTCCTGTGACGCCCCCTCGACGCGCTGGCGCCAGGCCCGGGTCGCGAGGAACCCCACGCCGGCGGCGACGGCCGCAACCCCGGCCATCGCGGCGGCGAACCAGCCGAGGCCGACGAGCGGGTCGGGGTCGAGCCACGCGCCCACCTCGTCGCGCTGCTGGGTCAGGACCCACCAGAGGACGCCGGTGGCCAGGACGAGGCACAGCCCGGCCGTGACCCCCACGACCACGAACGTCATCCGGTCGAGCAGGCGCCTCATCTCACTCCGCCTGGGGACGCTCGAAGCGGAAGCCCACGCCACGGACCGTCGCGATGTACTGCGGCGACGTGGCGTCGTCACCGAGCTTGCGGCGCAGGACCGAGATGTGCATGTCGAGGGTCTTGGTGGACCCGAACCACGCGGTGTCCCAGATCTCGCGCATCAGCTGCTCGCGGGAGACGACCTTGCCCTGCTCACGCACGAGCACCCGAAGCAGGTCGAACTCCTTGGCGGTCAGCTGCAGCTCCTGGCCCTTGAACCAGGCGCGGCGGCCGTCGGAGTCGATGCGGACCAGCTCCCCCGAGGCGACGACCTCCGTCGGGGTGCGCCGCAGCAGGGCCCGGACGCGGGCGAGCAGCTCGGCGAGCCGGAAGGGCTTGGTGACGTAGTCGTCGGCCCCGGCGTCGAGGCCCACGACGGTGTCGACCTCGTCGGCGCGGGCCGTGAGGATGAGGACGGGGATCGTGCGGCCCTCGGCGCGGATGCGACGGCACACCTCGAGGCCGTCGATCTTCGGCAGGCCGAGGTCGAGCAGGACGAGGTCGGGGTTCTCCTTGGCGCCGTCGAGGGCGGCCGAGCCGTCCTCGCGCACGTCGACGTCGTACCCCTCGCGCCGCAGCGCCCGCGCCAGCGGTTCCGAGATGGCCGGGTCGTCCTCCGCCAGGAGCACTCTCGTCATGTCACCGTCCCTCACATCGCTCGGGGCCGCCGCTCGTGTCGTCCGCGCCGGCCGTGGGCAGCCTATCGACAATGGGACGATTCGCACTCGCACGCACCGTCGGCACGCACCCGCGTCGTCGACGCGGCGGCGACCACCACGACGTGCGCTCGCCCTCGGCGCGCGGTGAGGGCCCGGCCGCCCCGGGAGCGCTCACCGTCCCGGCCACTGCGGGCGCCGCTTCTCGGCGAACGCCGCCACGCCCTCGCGCCGGTCACCGGAGAAGGCCGTGGCGCGCCAGCACGCGTCCTCGATCTCGAGACCGGCCGCGAGGTCGACGTCGGCACCCAGGCGCATGGCCTTCTTGGCGTTGCGCAGGCCCACCGGCGAGTTGGCGGCCACGAGGGCCGCCAGCTCGAGGGCCCGCTCCCGTGCCGTCCCCGCGGCCACCACCTCGTCGACGGCACCGAGCGTGAGGGCCTCGTCCGCCTCGAGCCGGGCGGCGGTGAAGATCGCCCGCGCGGCGCGCGACCAGCCGACCCGGCGCACGAGCAGCTGCGTGCCGCCCCCTCCCGGGATGACGCCGACACCGACCTCCGGCAGGCCCACGGTGGCTCCCGCGCCGGCGACGATGACGTCGCACGAGAGCGCGAGCTCGAAGCCGCCCCCGAGCGCGAACCCGTCGACGGCCGCGACGGCCGGCACCGGCAGCCCGAGGACGCCGCCGTACGCCGCCCGGGCCACCGGCCGCTGCTCCATGAGGTCGGCGTCGGTGAAGGCGTTGCGCTCCTTGAGGTCGGCCCCGACGCAGAACGCCGTGGGGTGGCTCGAGGTGAGGACGACGCAGCGGACCGACGCGTCCGCGGCCACCTCGGCGGTGGCCGCGCTGATCGCGCGGGCCATGTCGGTGGAGACGGCGTTCATCGCCGCGGGGCGGTCGAGGACGATCTCGGCGACGTGGGCCAGGCGCGGCTCGTCGAACCGCTCGACGCGCACGAGCGGGGGCGGCGGGGTGGGCTGGTCGGTCACGGCGGCTCTCCTGGCGACGGGCGGGCGGTGCTGGACGGTGCGGATGGTCGGTGTGGACGGTCGGTGGTCGGGTGGGGGTCGTCGGTGAGGTGGGACGGCCGGGCGGTCAGGACGTCCGGCGTCCGGCGGCGGACGCGCGGCGCAGGAGCGACGGCGTCACCGGACCGACGCCGCGCAGGATGCGTCGACGCTGCCCGGTCAGCTCGAAGCCGGACATCGCCGCGAGCTCGCGCGCCAGCGTCGCGTCGACGAGGACGGTGCCGGCCTGTGCCACGGCCGTCAGCCGGGAGGCCCGGTTGACCGTCGTGCCGAAGACGTCGCCGAGCCGCGAGATGATCGGTCCGCGGGCCATGCCGCAGCGGACGTCGGGCAGGACGTCGTCCTCGGTCATCGTCTCGACGAGGTCGAGCGCGATGGCGGCCGCGGGGGCCACGCCGACCGTCGTGAAGAGCACCTCGTCGCCGACCGTCTTGATGAGGCGGCCGCCGTGGGCCGTGATGACGTCGGCCGACAGCGCCTCGAACCGGGACACCAGCCGGGCGAGGTCGCGCTCGGACATCCGCCGCACGAGGGCCGTGAAGTTGACGAGGTCGGCGAACCCGACCGAGCGCATCTTCGTCAGGCCGTAGGACTCGGGGTCGGCGTCGGCGAGCATGCGCGACACGGTCGCCGACAGGTGCCGGCGCCACGCGTAGACGAGGAGGGGCTCGAGGCGGTCGGTCAGCGCGGCGAGCCGCCGGGCCGTCTCCTCCGCCGTCTGGATGCCGGGCACCGCGCGGGACTCCCCGGCGTCGTGCTCGTCCGCCTGGGCCGCCGACCACTCGGCCTCGACCGCCTCGGCGATGAGCTGCGACTGCCAGCCGGCGAGGCGGTCGGTCGAGCGCGCGAAGGCCCGGGTCATGGCCAGGGCGGTCGTCTCGTCGAGCAGGCCCTCGCGCACGATGCCCGCTACGGCCGAGAGGGCCCGCTGGTCGGCCTCGGTGAACAGCTCGTCGTCGGTGTCGACGACGGGGAACCCGAGCGCGTGCCAGAACCTGCGGGCCGAGAGCAACGACACCTCGGCGGCACGGCTGACGTCGCGCCGACGCAGCTCGAGCGGTCTGCCGAGCAGCTGTTCGGTGTAGTCACGGGTCGCCCGCTCCTCGCCGTCCGGCCGGCCCTCGGCACGAACGACGCGTGCGGCGTCGGCGGCCGGGGCGGGCTCCGCCGGGTCGGAGGGCGTGCCGATGCCGCCCGCGACGTCCGCGACGTCCGGGGCGTCCGGGGCGTCCGGGGCGTCCGGGGCGGCAGCGTCGTCGGCTCCCGCGACGTCCGCGGCGTCGGCGCCCGGCTCGGTCATGCGCCGATCATGCCAGCAGGCCCTCCCGTCACCGCCGCCGCACGTGGACGACGTCGCCGGCCGCGAAGGCCCGCCGTCCCGACGCCGTGTCGACGACGAGGGCACCGGTGTCGTCGACGGCGACGGCGGTGCCCTCGACAGGGTCACCGACCGGCAGGTGCACGCGGATCACCTGCCCCAGCGTCGAGCAGGCCTCGCGGTAGGCCTCCCGGGCGGCCCCGGCGCCCAGCCCGGCGTCGACCCCGGGACCGACCAGGGCGGCCAGCTCGCACAGGTAGGCCACGACGAGGTCCTCGCGGCGCACGCGTGCTCCGGCCAGGGCCAGGGAGGTGGCGGTGTCGACGGGCAGCTCCTCGCGGTCCTGGTCGACGTTGACCCCGGCGCCCACGACGACCGCTCGGGACGGCACCTGTCCCGCCGACGCCGCGTCGCCTGCAGGGCCGCTCGCCCGGTCGGCCGGCACGTCGACCAGCTCGCAGAGGATGCCACTCACCTTGCGGTCGTCGTCCTCGGCCAGCAGCACGTCGTTGGGCCACTTGAGGCGCGGGGTGAGCGCGTGGCCCACCCGTTCCGTCGTCGCCCGCACCGCCCGGGCGAGGGCGAGACCGGCGAGCAGCGGCAGCCAGCCCAGGCCCGCGGGATCCCGGACCGGCACGGCGGCGGACACCGCGACCGACGCACGGTCCGGCACCTGCCACACGCGTCCGAGCCGGCCGCGTCCTCCCGTCTGGTGGTCGGTGAGCACGACCCACCACAGCGCGCCCTCGCTCGAGGCGAGGCGCGACGCGTCCGGGCCGAGGCCTTCGGCCGTCCCTGTGAGGAGGTCGCGCAGGCGGCTGTTCGTCGACCCGATGGCCGGGTGGAACTCGACGCCGCGCCACGGCTGCCCGGACGTGACCAAGGCCGCATCGACGATCTCCGGCTCCAGCGAGTTGCGCACGTCTCCAAGGCTAGAGTGCCGCCATGGCAACGGATCACGCCCTGGCAGAGCCGTCCACGCCGACCCCCAGCCCGTCGTCGGACGGCGCCGCGGAGGCCGCGTCCGGGCCGGACCTCGCGACGACGGCGGGCAAGCTGGCCGACCTGAAGCGTCGCGTGGCCGAGGTCGCGCACGCCGGGTCCGAGCGGGCCGTCGAGAAGCAGCACGCGCGGGGCAAGAAGACGGCGCGGGAGCGGATCGCGATGCTGCTTGACGAGGGCAGCTTCATCGAGATGGACAAGTACGCCCGGCACCGCAGCAACAACTTCGGCCAGGAGAAGAACCGTCCCTACGGGGACGGCGTCGTCACCGGGTACGGCACCATCGACGGGCGCCAGGTCGCCGTCTTCGCCCAGGACTTCACCGTCTTCGGCGGCTCCCTCGGCGAGGTCTTCGGCGAGAAGATCGTCAAGGTCATGGACTTCGCCATGAAGATCGGCTGCCCCGTCATCGGCCTCAACGACTCCGGCGGCGCCCGGATCCAGGAGGGCGTCGTGTCCCTGGGCCTGTACGGGGAGATCTTCTTCCGCAACGTGCGCGCCTCCGGGGTCATCCCGCAGATCTCCCTGGTCATGGGCCCGTGTGCCGGCGGCGCGGTCTACTCCCCGGCGATCACCGACTTCACCGTCATGGTCGACCAGACCTCGCACATGTTCATCACCGGCCCCGACGTCATCAAGACCGTCACCGGCGAGGACGTCGGCTTCGAGGACCTCGGCGGCGCCAGGACCCACAACACGAAGTCCGGCGTCGCCCACCACATGGGCACCGACGAGCAGGAGGCCATCGACTACGTCAAGGCGCTGCTGTCCTACCTGCCCAGCAACAACCTGGAGACCCCGCCGACCTACGGCGAGGGCGAGGCCGACCTGACCGTCACCGACACCGACCGGTGGCTCGACACGTGCATCCCCGACTCCCCCAACGTGCCCTACGACATGAAGCAGGTCATCGAGCACGTCGTCGACGCCGGCGAGGACGGGCCGGACTTCCTGGAGGTGCAGCCGCTGTTCGCGCCGAACATCATCACCGGCTTCGCCCGGATCGACGGCATGCCGGTCGGCATCGTGGCCAACCAGCCGCTGCAGCTGGCCGGCTGCCTGGACATCGACGCCTCGGAGAAGGCCGCCCGGTTCGTGCGCACCTGCGACTGCTTCAACGTGCCGGTGCTCACGTTCGTCGACGTGCCCGGGTTCCTGCCCGGCACCGGCCAGGAGTGGGACGGCATCATCCGCCGCGGCGCCAAGCTCATCTACGCCTACGCCGAGGCCACCGTCCCGAAGATCACCGTCATCACCCGCAAGGCCTACGGCGGCGCCTACGACGTCATGGGCTCCAAGCACCTCGGTGCCGACATCAACCTCGCCTGGCCCACCGGCCAGATCGCCGTCATGGGCGCCCAGGGCGCCGTCAACATCCTCTACCGCAAGGAGCTGGCCGCGACCGCCGCCGCCGGCGGCGACGTCGAGGCCCGCCGCGCCGAGCTCCTCGCGCACTACGAGCAGACCCTGGCCAACCCCTACATCGCCGCCGAACGCGGCTACATCGACACCGTCATCAGCCCGTCCAACACCCGGATGAACGTCACCCGCGCGCTGCGCGCCCTGCGCACCAAGCGCGAGACGCTGCCGCCGAAGAAGCACGGGAACATCCCGCTGTGACCACCCGCACCAGCCCCACCACGCCCGACGCCGGCGGCCACCCGACCGGCGAGGCGACGCCGCAACCGCCGCAACCGCCGCTGCTGCGGATCCTGTCCGGCGACCCGACCCCCGAGGAGCTCGCCGCCCTCGTCGCCGTCCTCTCCGCGCTCGGGGACGCCCGCGACCCCGAACCGGCACGCGGCCGCTCACCGTGGAGCGACCCGGGCTGGCACCTCGTCGGCGCCTCCGCGCGTCGCGACGGGTGGCGCGCCAGCGCCCTCCCGCGCTGACCCCGACACGCCCCGCGAAGCCCGGCGAGCCGAGTGGGCGTGTCGCCGAGTCCGTTGTGCCAGCGCGACGTTCGCGTCACGGCGGCGTCCTGAACTCGGTTGGCCCCGCGGGGGACCCTCGCCTAGGCTGTCCCCTCGTGTCCGTCGACCCCACCGCCGCCACCCGCCTCGCAGGCCGTTACCTGCTGCGTGAGCTCATCGCGGTCGGGGGGATGGGTGAGGTGCACCTGGCCGTCGACGAGCGCCTCGGCCGACGCGTCGCGGTCAAGGTCATGTCCCGCGCGGTCTCCGAGTACTCGGACTCGGTCGAGCGGTTCCGTCGCGAGGCCGTCGTCGTGGCGCGGCTCAACCACCCGAACATCGCGCAGGTCTACGACTACGGCATCGAGGACGGCGCGCACTTCATCGTCATGGAGTACGCCGAGGGCTCCGACCTCGCCCACCTGCTGCGTGACCGCGGCCCGCTCGCGGCCGACGCAGCCCTGTCGGTGACGGCACAGGTGTGCGCGGCGCTCGCCGCGGCGCACCGGGCGGGTGTCGTGCACCGCGACGTCAAGCCGGGCAACGTCATCGTCGGCCCCGACGGCGCGGTCAAGGTCACCGACTTCGGCATCGCCCGGGCGCTCGGCCAGACCGCCCTGACCGACGTCGGCACCGTGCTCGGCACGGCCCAGTACCTGCCGCCCGAGCAGGCTCGCGGCGAGGCGGCGACGCCGGCATCCGACATCTACTCGCTCGGCATCCTGCTCTACCAGATGGTCACGGGCAGGCCGCCCTTCACCGGTGACTCCCCCGTCGCCATCGCCATGCGCCACCTCGAGGAGTCGGTGCCGGCGCCGAGCGACACCGTGCCCGGTCTGCCTGCGGTCGTCGACCGCGTCGTCGCCCGGGCCACGGCCAAGTCCCCGGCCGACCGGTACGCCGACGCCGACGCGATGGCCCGCGCCGTGCGCGCCGCCGACCCCACCGACGCCCTCCAGCCGGCCGACGCCTCGGAGGCCCTCGCGGCGACGCGCGCCCTGCCGACCACCGACGGGGCGAGTACGGCGCGGGTCGTGCGATCCGACCCGCCTCGACGGCGTCGGGCTCTGCTCCTCTGGGGCGCGGTCGCGGCCGTGCTCGCCACGGTCTTCGTCGGGGCCGTCGTCTCCGCGCTCACCTCCGGCTCCCAGGGCCCGGCCTCGGCCTCGTCGACGAAACGGCCCGCACCCGCCGTCGTGACGACGAGCGCGCCGGACCCGAGCACCGCCCCGCCGACCCAGACCGCCGCACCGGTCACCACCGAGCCGGCTCCCGCGGACACCACCGGCCGGGGTGACGGGCAGGAGGGCGACGAGGTGCGGGTGCCGGCCGACCTCGTCGGGGGCGACCCCGGCTTCGCCCGGGCGGCCCTCGAGCAGCTCGGCCTGACCGTGAAGGGCGTCGAGGTCCGTTCGCGGGCGCCCGAGGGCGAGGTCCTCGCGACGTTCCCGCGTGCCGGCCGGACGGTGCAGCAGGGCTCCACCGTGGCGGTCGTCGTCAGCAAGGGCGGCGTCCGGGGCAAGGACGCGCAGCCGTGGACGGTCCCCAACGGCTTCGTCGGTGCCCCCGCCGACGACGTCGAGTCATGGGTCGACCAGCAGGGCGTCAAGGTCCTGCGCGTCGAGCTCGCCGCCGATGCCGACCGGGGCCTCGTCGTCGGCACCTACCCCGGGTCCGGGGCGACGACACGCAGCGGCGAGCTCGTCCTCTTCGTCTCCGACGGGCACGGCTCCGACTGAGGCGTGGGCCCGCCGAAAACGGGTGGGCCCACCGCCACCGGCGTGGGATACGTTCGGCGGGTGACTGACACCGCACCCACACCGGCAACCGCCGCGGCGCCCACGACGCGCCCGCAGACCGACGTCGACCGCATCGCCGAGACCTACTTCGACGCCATGGTCGAGCTGAGCCCGATCAGCGCCACGAGCCTCGGCGTCCCGGGGCGCGAGGACGAGCTCGACGACCTGTCCCCGGCCGGCAACGCCGCCCTGTCGGCCCTGCGCCGCCGCACCCTCGAGGCCCTCGCGTCGGCGACGCCGGCCGACGACGTCGACCGCGTCACGGTCGCCGCGATGCGGGAGCGCCTCGGCCTGGCCGAGGAGCGCCACGCGGCCGGCCTGGACGAGATGTCGCTCAACGTCCTCGCCTCGCCGCTGCAGGCGGTCCGCGACGTCTTCGACCTCATGCCCACCGACACGCAGGAGCAGTGGCGCACCCTGGCCGTCCGCATGGGGCGCATCCCGACGGCGCTCGAGCAGTACAAGGAGTCCCTGCTCGTGGCCCGCGACCGGGGACAGGTGTCGCCGCGTCGCCAGGTCGTCGCGTGCGCCGAGCAGTCGCGCGACCTCGTGGGCGACGACGGGTACTTCGCGACCTTCGTGGCCGGCGCCTCCGTGGGTGGGCGTCCCCTCGCGGACGAGGAGCGGGAGCTGCTCGAGGCCAACGCCCGGGCGGCGGCCGACGCGTACGCGGGGATCGCCGACTGGCTCGAGGCCGAGCTGCTCCCCCACGCCCCCGAGGCCGACGCGTGCGGGCGCGACCGGTACCAGCTGGAGTCGCGCTACTTCCTCGGCGCCACCGTCGACCTCGAGGAGACCTACCGCTGGGGCCAGCAGGAGGTCGCAGACCTGCACGCCCAGATGACGCAGATCGCCGAGGGGCTCGAGCCGGGCGCGTCCGTGCGGCGCGGGGTCGAGATCCTCGACGCCGACGACCGCTACGCCCTGCACGGCACCGACGCCCTCAAGGCCTGGATGCAGGAGCGCGCCGACGAGGTCATCGCGAACCTCAAGGACGTCCACTTCGACATCCCGGGCCCGGTGCAGCGCATCGAGTGCATGATCGCCCCGACGCAGACCGGCGGCATCTACTACACCGGCCCGTCCGACGACTTCAGCCGACCGGGCCGGATGTGGTGGTCGGTGCCCAAGGGCAACACCGAGTTCCGCACCTGGAACGAGCTGACGACCGTCTACCACGAGGGCGTCCCGGGCCACCACCTGCAGGTCGCGCAGACGGTCTACCGCTCCGAGCTGCTGAACCGGTGGCGTCGGCTCGAGTCGTGGGTCTCCGGCCACGGCGAGGGCTGGGCCCTCTACGCCGAGCGCCTCATGGCCGAGCTGGGCTACATGGACGACCCGGGCAACCGGATGGGTTGGCTGGCCGGGCAGTCGCTGCGGGCCGCCCGGGTCGTCATCGACATCGGCGTGCACTGTGGCTTCGACGCGCCCGACGAGGTCGGCGGTGGCGCCTGGGACTACGACAAGGCGTGGGCCTACCTGACCCGCTACGGGTTCATGGACGAGAAGATCCTGCGCTTCGAGCTCAACCGCTACCTCGGCTGGCCCGGCCAGGCGCCCAGCTACAAGATCGGCGAGCGCCTCTGGCTGCAGCTGCGCGACCAGGTCAAGGAGCGCGAGGGTGACTCGTTCGACCTCAAGGCCTTCCACCGCCGCGCGCTCGACCTCGGCGGCGTCGGTCTCGACACGCTCCGCGAGGCCGTGCTGGACGGGGCCTGAGCGGCCGAGCTCGCCGGCACCGGGCCGCTCCCTCGTCTGTCTCTTATACACATCTGACGCTGCCGACGACGGA
>NZ_JBPGXG010000020.1:0-45734 GCF_056755255.1 Monashia sp. HAY1-5C
GACTGAGCACTGACGTATACACACCGACCCCCCACCGCCCCGGAGACGCCCCCTCCCCGCGCTACGTCACTGCTCACTCAGACTGAGCACTGACGTAGCGACCGGGGTGCAGCGGGTGTCCGGAGGTGGTGCTCCGTCAGGTGCCGAGCACCCGCTCCAGGTAGGCGTTGGCGAACCGGCGCTTCGGGTCGACCCGGTCGCGGACAGCGAGGAAGTCGTCGAACCGCGGGTACTGCTCGCGCAGGTACTCGGCATCGCGGGTGTGCATCTTGCCCCAGTGCGGGCGGCCGCCGTGGTTGGTCGCGATGGCCTCGAAGGCGTCGAAGTAGGCGCCGCGCTCCTGCCGGTGGTACCGGTGGATCGCGACGTAGCAGCTCTCTCGCTCGTAGGCGGTCGACAACCAGACGTCGTCGGCGGCGGCCAGCCGGCACTCGACGGGGAAGGAGATGTGCTCGTCGTGCGTGTCGACCCACTCGCGCAGCTCGAGGAGCACCTCCCCGAGCGCTGCCCGCGGGAAGGCCCACTCCGACTCCATGAACCGCACGTCGCGAGCGGTGACGAACACGCGGTGCGACCAGTCGGTGTACTGCCGTTCCGACAGCGCCCGCGACGCGACGGCGTTGATGCCCCGCGTCGTGCGCGGCAGCCGGGTGGCGACGCGGTTGGTCACCTCGAAGAACCGGTTGCTCAGCAGGTCGTCGTCGAGCCGCTCCCGCCACGCTGGGAGCGGCTTGGGCGTCGTCCCCTCGGGCACGCGGTTGTTGCGCTTCGTGAGGGTGCGGTCGGTGTGCGGGAACCAGTAGAACTCGAAGTGGTCGTTCGTCTCGGCGACGACGTCGAGGTGGGCGAGCACGTCCGACAGCGGCTCCGGCCTCTCGACGGCGTGCAGCAGGAACGCGGGCACGACCGCCAGCGTGATCTCGGTGACGATCCCGAGCGCACCGAGCCCGAGGCGGGCCGCCTGGAACAGGTCGGGCTCACGGGTCGCCGAGCAGTCGACGACCGAGCCGTCGGCGAGCACGAGGCGCAGGGCGCGGATGCCCGCCGAGAGCCCCTGCAGACGAAGCCCGGTGCCGTGCGTGCCGGTACCCGTGGCGCCGGCGATGCTCTGCCGGTCGATGTCGCCGAGGTTCGGCATCGCGTACCCGAACGCAGCGAGCTCGTCGTTGAGGACGTGCAGCGGCGTGCCGGCGCGCACCGTCGCCTCGCCGCGCGTCGCATCGATCGACGTGATGCCGGACAGCGCCCCGAGGCGCAGCTGGACGCCGTCGGTCACCGCGACACCGGAGAACGAGTGACCGGCGCCGATCACCTTGACCCGCAACCCGCGGTCCGCGGCGCGGAGCAGCTCGTCGGCGACCTCGGCCTCGCTGCGCGGCGTCGCGACCCGGGCCAGCCGGGTCGACTCGGTGCCCGACCAGTTCGACCAGTCGACGCTGCGCACGACGCGCGGCGTGTTGTCAGCCAAAGCACTGCCCTTCCCCACGGTAGGTCGCGGCCCGTCCGACGACCTCGTCGCCGCGGGCACTGCTGACCAGCACGAACTCGGTGAACCGCTCGGCCAGCTCGCCCGCCTTCGCGTGCCGGAACCACACCCGGTCACCGAGGCCGAGCGCATCGGCTCCCGGCCCGCGCAACGGTGTCTGCACCTCCCCGGTGCCCTCCCGACGCTCGAGCCGCAGGCCCTGCTCCTCGAGCAGCTCGGGGACCCGCGACCAGCCGGGCGGGCCCGAGGCGACGTAGCCCCCGGCGAATCCCGTGACGACGCCGTCGGTTGGCCGCCGCACGACCGCGGTGCCGAAGAACGCCGCCGGGGTCAGGTCGAGGGCGTCGTAGGCGTCGAAGAGCGTCGGCGCGTAGAGGCCGGACCCGGCGGCGAGCTCGGTGAGCGCCGCGTCGCGGCCCGTCAGGTGCAGGCTGCCGGTGCCGCCGCCGTTGACGAACTCGAGGTCCGTGAGCGCGCGGGTCGCCGCGACCACCTCGCCGCGGCGGGTGCGCAGCTCGCGGTCGGACAGGCGCTTCATCCGGCGCACCGCAGGCGAGGAGTCCGGCAGCCCCGCGATCTGAGCGTCGTAGAACATGAGACCGACGACGACGAGGCCCTGCTCGAGGGCCCGGCGCACGACGACCTCGACGTCGCCGGCCGTCCGCAGCGGCGACCGGCGCACGCCGAGGTGGGCCGGCCCGACGCGCAGCGACGCGTCGACGTCCACGGCCACGCGCAGGCCCCCGTGGCCGGGCACCTGGCGGGCCAGGAAGTCCACGTGCTCGACGCTGTCGACCATGACCGTGACGGCCGCTCGCAGGTCAGGGTCGCCCGCGATCTCGGTGAGGGCCTCCACCTCGACGCTCGGGTAGGCCAGCAGCACGTCGCGCTGCCCCGACCGCGCCCACCAGACCGCTTCGCGCGCGGCGTAGCACATGAGGCCGGCGAAACCGTCGCGCTCCAGCGCCCGCTCGATGAGCGGCCGGCACCGCAGCGACTTGGTGGCGACGCGGACGGGAAGGCCGCCCGCGAGGGCGACGAGCACCGACGCGTTGGCGTCGAACGCGTCGACGTCGACGACGGCGAGCGGGTAGGACAGGCCGGCGGTGGCAGCCGACAGCCGGGACGCCGTGAGGCGGGTCCGTCGCCCGCCCGACCGCGGCGCGGCGGCCCGGCCCGGGGGCGACGTGGCAGCCCCGGCAGCCCCGTGCGGAGGCGGCGCCGCGGCCCGCTCGGAGGCCGACGCGTCGGGCAGGGAGGGGTGGCCGCTCATGCGCGCACCCTACCGAGCGTCACCTCACGACCGGCGCCGGACGTCACCCCGCGCGCTCGACGACCGACAGGGCCAGGGCCTGCAGCGCCGCCTTGGCGTCGCTGTCCGGCAGGGGGTCGAGCAGACGCTGGGCGTCCCGGGCCACCGCGACGGTCTCCGCACGGGCCTGGGCGAGGCCGGGGTGGGCGCGCAGCAGGGCCAGCGCCTCGGCGACACCGGCGTCGTCGTCGGACAGGTCGGCATCGAGCAGCTCGAGCAGCCGGGCGTCCTCGGGTCGCGACGGGTCGGCCAGGGCCCGGGCCCGCAGGACCGCGAGCGTGTCGACGCCCTCGCGCAGGTCGGTGCCCGGCGTCTTGCCGGACTCCCCCACCTGCGACTCGATGTCGATGAGGTCGTCCGCGAGCTGGAAGGCGATGCCGACCTTCTCGCCGTACAGGCGCATCGTCTCGGCCGTCTCGGCCGAGCCGCCGCTGAACATGACGCCGTAACGCCCGGCCGTCGCGATGAGCACGCCGGTCTTGTCGGCCAGGACGCCGAGGTAGTAGTCGACGGGGTCCACACCGGCCGGGCAGGCCTGGTCGTCGCGGATCTGCCCCGCGCACAGTCGCACGAACGTCTGCGCCTGGATGAGGACCGCCTCGGCCCCGAGCCCCGCGACGAGCTCGGAGGCCTTGCCGAAGAGCAGGTCGCCCACGAGGATCGCCGTCGAGTTGCCGTACGCGACGTTGGCCGAGACGACCCCGCGGCGCATCCGGCCCTCGTCCATGACGTCGTCGTGGTACAGCGAGGCGAGATGGGTCAGCTCGACACCGGCCGCGGCCCGGACGACGTCGTCGTTGATGCCCTCACCGAGCTCGGCGGCGAGCAGCGTCAGCAGCGGCCGGAACCGCTTGCCGCCCGCCTCGAGCAGGTGCCCCGACGCGCGCGCGATGAACGGGTCGTCGTGGTCGACGACCTCGCGCAGGAGGGCGTCGACCCGCTCGAGCCCGTCGCGCAGGTCACTCGCGAGCTCCGGCGTGGCCCCCGGGATCCCGAGGACCGGCGGCGTGGCGTGCGTCGTCATCGGCTCCCGCTCACCGCACGAACTGCGACGCGCGGTCGGCCAGATCGAGCAGGGCCGACGGCAGCACGCCGAGGGCGAGGGTCACGAGCGTGCCGACCGCGATGGAGAACGTCGTCGGCATCGACGGCGTCATGACCTCCACCGAGTCGTCCGGCGCGTCGCTGAAGAACATGAGGACGATGACGCGCGCGTAGACGAACACGGTGATCGCGCTGCACAGCACGCCGACGACGGCGAGGACCGTGCCGGTGGCACCGCCCGTCGCGATGGCGGCCGCGAAGACCCCGAACTTCGACACGAAGCCGCTCGTCAGCGGGATGCCGGCGAAGGCGAGCATGAGGAACGCGAAGGCGGCACCGGCGACCGGGTGGCGACGCCCGATGCCGGCCCACTGCGACAGGTGGGTGGCCTCGGTGCCGTTCTGGCGCACGAGCGAGACGATGGCGAAGGCCGCGATCGTCGAGAAGCCGTAGGCGACGAGGTAGAAGAGCACCGAGCCGACACCGGCGCGGTCGAAGGCGAGGACGCCGACGAGGATGAAGCCGGCGTGCGCGATCGAGGAGTAGGCGAGCAGCCGCTTCATGTCGGTCTGCGTCACCGACAGCACGGCCCCGACGACCATGGTCAGGAGGGCCACGATGACGATGGCGTTCTGCCACTCCCAGCGAGCGGTGTCGAGGCCGACATAGGCCAGGCGCAGGATCGCGCCGAAGGCGGCAGCCTTCGTGGCGGCGGCCATGAAGCCGGTGACCGGCGTCGGGGCACCCTGGTACACGTCGGGCGTCCAGGCGTGGAACGGAACCGCACCGACCTTGAACAGGAGGCCGACGAAGACGAGGAACGCGCCCGGCAGGAGCAAGCCGTTCATCTCCAGCGGACCCGTGGACACGGCCCGGGAGAGGTCACCGAAGTAGACCGAGCCGGAGTAGCCGTAGAGCAGCGCGGTGCCGAAGAGGAAGAACGCGGAGCTGAACGCGCCGAGGAGGAAGTACTTCAGCGAGGCCTCCTGGGACAGCAGGCGGCGCCGACGGGCCAGGCCCGAGAGGATGTACAGCGGCAGCGAGAGCACCTCGAGGGCGACGAACATCCCGATGAGGTCGTTCGTGGTCGGGAACAGCATCATGCCGCCGATGGCGAACATCGTCAGGGGGAAGACCTCCGAGGTGAGCGCGCCGACGCGGACGGCCGCGGTCTCGTACGACGAGCCCGGCGTCGACGCACCGCTCGGCGTGAACGCCTCCGGGCCGACGCCGCCGAGGCGCTCGGCCATCGTCAGCACGCCGAGGATGCCCATGAGGACGATGGCACCCTGCATGAACAGCGCCGGGCCGTCGACTGCGAGGGCGAACAGCTGGTGGGAGGTCGCGCCGTCGACGAGTCCGAACGTCAGGCCCTGGTGGCCGGCCGCGGCGACGACCGCGACGGCCGCGGCGACGAGCCCGGCGACCGCGAGCGACACCTGGACGACGTGGCGGCTCGAGCGCGGCGCGAACGCCTCGACGAGCACCCCGACGATCGCCGTGCCGAAGACGATGAGCATCGGCAGGACGGCCAGGTAGTCGACCTGCGACTGCTGGAACGCGGCGGGAAGCGTGGTCAGCGCCAGCGGGGCGGCGGCGGTCACTTCGAGCTCCCTTCGGCCAGCGTGCCGGCCGGGTTGAGGGACGGGTCGGCGGTCTTGACGACCGTCAGCGTCTTGTCGACGGCCGGGTTGATGACGTTGAGCGCGAGGTTGGGGTAGAACCCGAGCACGAGGAACGCCGCGAGGATCGGGGCGGCGACGACCTTCTCGCGGGTCGTCAGGTCGCGCACGAGCGACAGGCCGCGACGGCCGTTCTCGTCGAGGCGCGAGTGCTCCCGCTCGCCGACGACACCCTCGGGCTTCGGCCCGGTCATGACCTTCTTGTACATGAGCAGCATGTAGAGGGCGGCCAGGATGATGCCGGTCGTGCCGAGGACCGCGGCGACCGGCTGCGTCGGGAAGCTGCCGACGAGGACGAGGAACTCCGACACGAAGCTGGCCAGGCCCGGCAGCGCGAGACCCGACAGGCTCGCGACGAGGAAGATGCCCGCGAGGCCCGGCGTGACCCGCTGCCACCCGCCGAAGTCGGGGATGCGCTTGCTGCCCCGGCGCCGCACGAGCATCGCGGCGAAGAGGAACAGCGCCGCCGTCGAGAACCCGTGGTTGACCATGTAGAGGTTCGAGCCCGCGTGGCCGGTCGACGTGAAGGCGAAGATGCCGAGCACGATGAAGCCGAAGTGGCTGACCGACGTGTAGGAGATGAGCCGCATGACGTCGGTCTGGCCGATCGCGAGCAGCGCGCCGTAGATGATCGAGACCACCGCGAGGACCACGACGACCGGGGTGGCCCAGCGGCTCGCGTCGGGGAACAGCTGGAGGCAGAACCGGATCATCCCGAAGGTGCCGACCTTGTCGAGGACACCGACGAGCAGCGTCGCCGTGGCGGGTGTCGACTCGGTGGCGGCGTCGGGCAGCCAGGTGTGCACGGGGACCATCGGGGCCTTGACCGCGAAGGCGAGGAAGAAGCCGACGAAGAGCAGGCGCTCGGTGGTCGGGTCCATGTGCAGGCCGGTGAGGCGCTCGACGAGGAAGCCCTCGGCGCCGCCCGGGCCCTGGATGCCGAGGCCGATGACGGCCACGAGCATGACGAGACCACCGGCCAGCGAGAAGAGGAGGAACTTCATCGCGGCGTACTGCCGGCGCGGGCCGCCGAAGCGCCCGATGAGGAAGTAGACCGGGATGAGCATCGCCTCGAAGAAGACGTAGAAGAGGAACACGTCGGTGGCGGCGAAGACCCCGACCATGAACGTCTCGAGCACGAGCAGCAGCGCGAAGTAGGTCTTGACGCGCTGGGCGCCTCGCGGGCCGACCTCCTCGGGCACGTCGTGCCACGCGGCGAGGATGCACACCGGCGTGAGGACGAGCGCCATGAGGATGAGCACGAGGGCGATGCCGTCCACGCCGAGGGCGTAGCTGACGCCGAACTGCGGGATCCACGCGTGCTGCTCACCGAGCTGGAACTGCGCCGAGCTGCCCCGGTCGAACCGCAGCGCGGCGACGATGCCGAGCACGAGCGTGAGCACCGAGGTGCCGAGCGCGATGCGCTTGGCGGTCTCGGCGCTACCGGGCAGGAACGCGACGAGGAGCGCGCCGACGAGCGGCACGACCACGAGGATCGTCAGCCACGGGATGTCGGACAGGCTGGTCGTGACGGTCGTCATCAGGAGATCACCCACAGTGCACCGAGGATGGCGACGACGCCCGCGAGCATCGTCAGGGCATAGGAGCGCGCGAAGCCGTTCTGCAGCTTGCGCAGGCGGGCGCTGGTCCCGCCGACGAGCGCGGCGAGGCCACCGGCCGCACCGTCGACGCCCTTGCCGTCCGCGAAGACGAGCGAGCGCGTCAGGTGCAGGCCGGGACGCATGAGCAGCGCCTCGTTGACCTGGTCCTGGTAGAGGTCCTGGCGGGCCGCCTGCGTCAGCAGGCTGCCGGCCGGCGCCGTGACGGGGACGTCCTCACGCCAGTAGCGCAGCCAGGCGAGCGCCAGACCGGCGGCGATGAGCACGAGGGTGAGGACGACGAGCACCAGCGGCGGCAGCACCGGGTGGGCGTTCTCGGGCTCGGCGCCGGTGACCGGCTCGAGCCAGCTCGTGATGCCGCCGGTCACGCCGAGGGCCAGACCGAGGAACGCCGAGCCGACCGCCAGCACCATCATCGGGACCGTCATGAGCAGGCCCGACTCGTGCGGGTGCACGTCGTCGGTCCACCGCTTCTTGCCGTGGAAGGTCATGAAGAACAGGCGCGACATGTAGAAGGCGGTGATGCCGGCGCCGATGAGCGCGGCGAGGCCGAAGACCCACGGCCGCCAGCCCTCGCCGATGAACGCGGCCTCGATGATCTTGTCCTTGGACCAGTAGCCCGAGAACGGGGGCACCCCGAGGATCGCGAGCCAGCCGAGCGCGAACGTGGCCCACGTGATCTTCATGGCGCCCGAGAGCCCGCCGAACCGGCGCATGTCGACCTGGTCGTTCATGCCGTGCATGACCGAGCCGGCGCCGAGGAACATGCCGGCCTTGAAGAAGCCGTGCGTCAGCAGGTGGAAGATGGCGAACGCGTAGCCGACCGGGCCGAGGCCCGCGGCCAGCATCATGTAGCCGATCTGGCTCATCGTCGAGGCCGCGAGGGCCTTCTTGATGTCGTCCTTCGCGCAGCCGACGACCGCCCCGAACAGGAGCGTGATCGCGCCGACGATGACGACGACGAGCTGGGCCGTCGGGGCGGCCTCGAAGATCGGGGCCGAGCGCACGACGAGGTAGACGCCGGCGGTGACCATCGTCGCCGCGTGGATGAGCGCGGAGACCGGCGTCGGACCGGCCATCGCGTCACCGAGCCAGCTCTGGAGCGGGAACTGCGCCGACTTGCCGCACGCGCCGAGCAGGAGCATGAGGCCCATCGCCGTCATGAAGCCCTCGTTCGCGTTGCTGCCCGCCGCCCCGAGAACCGTCGTGAAGTCGACGGCGCCGAAGTGGAAGAACATCAGCATGATGGCGATGGACAGGCCGAAGTCGCCGACGCGGTTGGCGACGAACGCCTTGTTGGCCGCGGTGGCGTAGGCGGGGTTGTGGTTCCAGAACCCGATGAGCAGGTAGGACGCGAGGCCGACGCCCTCCCAGCCGACGTAGAGCAGCAGGTAGCTGTTCGACAGCACGAGCAGGAGCATCGCCGCGACGAAGAGGTTGAGGTAGGCGAAGAAGCGACGCTTGTCGGGGTCGTGCTCCATGTAGCCGATCGAGTACACGTGGATGAGCGAGCCGACGAACGTGATGAGCAGGACGAAGACCATGGACAGCTGGTCGACGAGCAGGCCGGCGTTCACGTGGAACGAGCCGGCGGCCACCCAGTCGAACAGGTTCACCGACTGTGCCCGGTCCTCGGTGCCGCGGCCGAGCATCGCGAAGAACACGAGGGCCCCGACGACGAAGGAGCCCCAGGACAGGACGGTCGCGAGGACCGGTCCGACCTTGTCGGTGCGGCGTCCGCCGAGCAGGAGCAGCGCCGCGCCGAGCATCGGCAGCGCGACGAGCAGCCAGGCGGCCGACGTGATGCCGGTGGCGGCGTGCGCCTCCCCCTCGTGGGCGGCGAGGCCCGCGTACGTGCCCAACGAGCTCGAGTGGCCCGTCAGCGTCTGGACGAGAGTTCCCATTCGGTCCGGCGCTCCTTACAGCTTCAGCAGGTTGGCGTCGTCGACCGAGGCCGACCGGCGGGCACGGAAGATCGCCATGATGATGGCCAGGCCGACGACGACCTCCGCGGCGGCGACGACCATGACGAACAGGGCCATGACCTGACCGTCGAGGGCGCCGTGCATGCGCGAGAAGGTGACGAGGGCCAGGTTCGTCGCGTTGAGCATGAGCTCGACGCCCATGAACACGATGATCGCGTTGCGGCGCGTCAGCACCGTGGCTGCACCGATGGCGAAGAGCAGCACCGCCAGGTAGACGTAGTGCATCGGGCTCACTTGGTCTGCCCCTCCTCGATCTCGTGCTCCAGGTACCGCTCGACGTCGCGGAGCCCCTCGGTCGTCGCGACCTGGTCGCGGGCGACGAGGACGCGCGAGACGGACAGGTCGCTCGGCGTGCCGTCCGGCAGGAGGGCAGGGGTGTCGACGGCGTTGTGGCGGGCGTAGACGCCGGGGGCCGGCAGGCCCGCGACGTGCGTGTTGTCGCGGACGCGCTTGGCGGCCCACTCGGCCTGCGTCCGGCGCGGCACCAGCCGCTCGCGGTGCGCGAGGACCATGGCGCCGAGGGCAGCCGTGATGAGCAGCGCGGACGTGACCTCGAAGACCCAGACGTACTGGCCGAAGATCAGCTCGGCCAGCGCCGTGATGTTGCCCGTCTCGGCGTTGGTCGACTCGAGCTTGTCCATGCCGGTCTGCACCGTCGGCTGGTCGAGGGTCGCGGCGCCGATCGAGAAGAAGAGGACCCCGGCCAGGCCGATGACGAGCAGGAACGCCGCCCACTTCTGGCCCCTGATCGTCTCGACGATCGAGTCGGAGGAGTCGACGCCGACGAGCATGAGCACGAACAGGAAGAGCATCATGACGGCGCCGGTGTAGACGAAGATCTGCACGATCCCGAGGAAGTCGGCCTTCTGCATGATGTAGAAGACGCCGAGGACGCACATGACGAGCGCCATGCCGAGCGCGGCGTGCACGGCCTTCCTGGCGAAGAGCAGGCCCAGTGCCGCGACGACCGCGAGCGGGGCGAGCAGCCAGAAGCCGACGGCTTCGGCGGTGGAGGTCACGGGTTGGCCCCTTCCCGGGTGTCGGCCGCGGTCGGGTTGACCGCGTGGACGAGGTCGTGCTGTCCGGGGCCGGCGGCGGCGACGTTGCCCGGCGCCTCGGCGTACTCCGGGAGGTCGAGGTCGTCGGTGTCCGCCGCGGCGTCGCGAGCGTCGACGTACTCGCGCTGCGCGTCGGTCGGCCCGGTGACCTTGCCGAGGTAGTAGTCGCGCTCCTCCATGCCGTCGGCCATGGGGAACGGCGGCGGGAGCATGCCGCCCTGGAGGGGCGCGAGGAGCTGGTCCTTGGTGAAGATCAGCTTGCCGCGGTCGTTGTCGGCCAGCTCGTAGAAGTTCGTCATCGTCAGGGCCCGGGTGGGGCAGGCCTCGATGCACAGGCCGCAGAAGATGCAGCGCAGGTAGTTTATCTGGTAGACGCGGCCGTAGCGCTCGCCGGGGCTGAAACGTCCGGCGCCACCGGGCGAGTCGTCGTTGTCTGCGCCCTCGACGAGGATCGCGTCGGCCGGGCAGGCCCACGCGCACAGCTCGCAGCCGACGCACTTCTCGAGGCCGTCGGGGTGCCGGTTGAGCTGGTGGCGGCCGTGGAAGCGCGGCGCCGTCGGGCGCGGCTTCTCCGGGTACTCCTCGGTGGCGACCTTGCGGAACATCGTCGAGAACGACACCCCGAAGCCGGCGACCGGGGCGAAGAGCTCGGAGAGGAACCCCTTCTCGCGATCGTCACCGGAGCCGGTGCGGTCCTGGTCTCGGGCAGGCCTGCCGACGGCGCCGGAGCCCTGCGCGGGCCCGGCGACGTCCTTGCCGACGGTGTCGTCAGCCATGGGTCTCCTCCTTGGCGGGAGTCGAGGTGGTCGTGCTGCTCGCCGTGGACAGCACCGGCTCGGAGCCCAGGCGGTGGCCCGGCTCGACGAGGCGCTGGCCCGGCAGCGGCGGGACGGGGTAGCCACCGGCGAACGGGTCGACCTCCTCCGGCGGGCGCTGCTCCTCGGCGGCGAGGCGGGCGGCGCGCTTGTCGTCCCAGATCCAGGCCGCGGCGAGCGCGATGACGGCGACGACACTGACGATGACGACCGTCGCGACCGACAGCTCGCGGCCGGCGATCGTCAGCTTGCTGTCGCCGAGGAAGTTCAGCTGCGCGCCGCGGATGAAGGCGACGGCCATGACCCACGCGAGCGTGATCGGGATGAGGAACTTCCAGCCGAAGCGCATGAACTGGTCGTACCTGACCCGGGGCAGCGAGCCGCGCAGCCAGACGAACAGGAACATGAACAGCCAGAGCTTGACGGTGAACCAGAGCAGGCCCCACCAGCCGCCGTTGAGGGCGCCGTCACCGATCATCGCGATGAACGGCGGGGCCTGCCAGCCGCCGAGGAACAGCGTCGTGGCGAGCGCCGAGACGGTGAACATGTTGACGTACTCGCCGAGGAAGAACATCGCGAAGCGCATCGAGGAGTACTCGGTGTGGAAGCCCCCGGTGAGCTCGCCCTCGCCCTCGGCGAGGTCGAAGGGCAGGCGGTTGGTCTCGCCGACCATCGTGATGACGTAGACGGCGAACGAGAAGAACGCCGGCAGGATGTACCACAGCGAGCTCTGGGCCGACACGATCGACGAGGTGGACATCGAGCCGCTGTAGAGGAAGATCGCGACGAGCGAGAGCCCCATGGCGATCTCGTAGCTGATGACCTGGGCCGTCGAGCGCAGGCCACCGAGCAGCGGGTAGGTCGAGCCCGAGGACCAGCCGGCCAGGATGATGCCGTACACGCCGACCGATGCGACGGCCAGCACGAGCAGGACCGCCACGGGCACGTCGGTGACCTGCAGCGGCGTCCGGTGGCCGAACATCGACACCGTGCCGCCGACCGGGATGATCGCGAACGACACGAACGCCATCGTCGCCGCGATGAGCGGGGCCAGCGTGTAAATGATCTTCTCGGCGTTGGCCGGCGTGATGTCTTCCTTGAGCATCGACTTCATGCCGTCGGCGAGGGTCTGCAGCAGGCCGAAGGGGCCGTTGCGGTTGGGCCCGGGCCGCTGCTGCATCCGGCCGATGACGCGACGCTCGAACCAGATGACGAGCAGCGTCGACACCAGCAGGTAGACGAAGATGCCGACGGCCTTGATGAGCGAGACCCACAGGGGGGTGTCACTGAAGTCGGCGGACGGGTTCTCGGTCATCGGGGTGAGCGTGGCCACCCCTGCTGCCGCGAGGCTGAGGCTCATGCGGCACCACCCTTCGTGACGGAGACGCGGCCCCCGGCGTCGGTACCGAGGCCGGTGTGCACGGAGCTGCCCCTGCCGGTCGAGGTGCCGGTCGAGGTGCCGGTCGAGGTGCCGGAGTGGCGCGAGCTGGCCGGCAGCCACACGACGCCGTCGACCATGTCCTCGACGACGACGGCAGGCAGCGTGACGCTGCCGGCCGGGCCGGACACGGTGACCGGGTCGCCGTCGGCGACGCCGACGGCGGCGGCCGAGGCGACCGAGAGCCGGGCGACCGGCTTCGGGGCGGTGCCGGCGAGGAACGGCTCACCGTCCTGCATCCGGCCGGCGTCGAGGAGCGTGGCCCACGTGGACAGGACGAAGTCGCCGCCGCCCGAGGCGGCCCCGGCGGTCCGGTGGCCGGCCGGCGCGACGGTGCCGCGAGGACCGCCCCAGGGGCCGAGCTCCTCGAACTGCGCGTGGATCTCGGCCTGGGTGCGGGTCTCGAGGAAGAAGCCCATCTCGCTCGCCAGCATGTCGAGGGCGCGGTGGTCGCTGACCGCGTTGGAGGCGAGGGCCTCCTCGAAGGGACGGATTCGGCCCTCCCAGTTGACGTACGACCCGGGCTTCTCGGCCTGCGGCGCCACCGGCAGGACGACGTCGGCGACGGCCGTGACGGCGGACTCTCGCAGCTCGAGGGAGACGACGAACGCCTTCTCGAGCGCGGCGGCCGCGTCGGCCTGGAGGTCGCCGGGCAGGTCGGCGGGGTCGACGCCGCCGACGACGAGCGCGTCGATGGCGCCGGCTGCGGCGGCCGCGAGGATGCCCGCGGTGTCACGGGGCGCGGCGTCGGGCAGCGTGTCGACGTCCCAGGCGCGGGCGACCTCGGCGCGTGCGGCCGCGTCGGTGACCGGACGCCCGCCCGGCAGCAGGGCACCGAGCGCGCCCGCCTCGAGCGCACCGCGCTCCCCCGCCCGGCGCGGCACCCACGCGAGGCGTGCACCGGTCGTCGCGGCGAGGTCGGCGGCGGCCCGGAGGGCGCCGCGCGCGGTGGCGAGGCGCTCACCGACGAGGACGATGCCCCCACCGGCCAGGGCCTCGCGGGCCTGGGCACCCAGCTCGGTCGAGCCGAGGTCGGCCAGCGCCAGGGCCTCGTCGCCGGGGACGGTCGGCAGCAGCGTGCCGCCGAGCTTGGTCAGGCCGCGCGTGGCGTGCGACGCGATGGCGAAGACGCGGGTCCCGTTGTGGCGGAACGCCTTGCGCAGCCGCAGGAAGACGATCGGCGACTCGTCCTCGGGCTCGAACCCGACGAGCAGGACCGCCGGCGCCTTCTCGAGGTCGGCGTAGGTGACGGCGCCACCTTCCGGCCCGGTGGCCGCGACGTGCTCGGACAGGAAGGCGACCTCCTCGGCCGAGTGCGGACGCGAGCGGAAGTCGACGTCGTTGGTCCCGAGCACGATCCGCGCGAACTTGCCGTAGGCGTAGGCGTCCTCGGCCGAGACTCGCCCGCCGGTGATGACGCCGGCGCGCTTGCCGGCCAGGCCGGCCGCGGCGGCTGCGAGGGCCTCGGGCCAGCCCACGACGGTGAGCTCGCCGTCGGCGTTGCGGACCATCGGGTACTCGAGGCGGTCGGGCAGCGTCGCGTACGTGAAGGCCCAACGGCCCTTGTCGCAGTTCCACTCCTCGTTGACCGCCGGGTCGTCGAGGGCCATCCGGCGCAGCACGACGCCGCGACGGTGGTCGGTGCGGATGGCGCAGCCGGACGCGCAGTGCTCGCACACCGACGGGGTCGACACGAGGTCGAACGGCCGGCTGCGGAAGCGGTAGGCCGCCCCGGTCAGCGCACCGACCGGGCAGATCTGGACGGTGTTGCCCGAGAAGTAGCTCTCGAAGGGCTGCTCCTCGTAGATGCCGATCTGCTGGAGCGCGCCGCGCTCGACGAGGGCGATGAACGGGTCACCGGCGATCTGGTCGGAGAAGCGGGTGCACCGGGCGCAGAGCACGCAGCGCTCGCGGTCGAGCAGGACCTGCGAGGAGATGTTGACCGGCTTGGGGTAGGTGCGCTTGACGTCCTCGAAGCGCGACACCGGACGGCCCGCGCTCATGGCCTGGTTCTGCAGGGGGCACTCGCCGCCCTTGTCGCAGACCGGGCAGTCGAGCGGGTGGTTGATGAGCAGCAGCTCCATGACGCCCTGCTGCGCCTTGTCGGCGACCGGCGACGTGTGCTGCGTGTTGACGACCATGCCCTCGGACACCGTCATCGTGCACGAGGCCTGCGGCTTCGGCATCGGGCGGACGTTGCCCTCACGGTCGGGCATCGCGACGTCGACGAGGCACTGGCGGCACGCCCCGACGGGGTCGAGCAGCGGGTGGTCGCAGAAGCGCGGGATCTCGATGCCGACCTGCTCGGCGGCGCGGATGACGAGGGTGCCCTTGGGCACGCTCACCGGGACGCCGTCGATGGTGACGTTGACGAGGTCGGGCGCCACCGGCGCCTTGCTCTCGGTCGTGGCGGTCATGCGGACACCATCCCGCTGGACTCCTTGGACTGGGTCGGTGAGGTCTGGACCGGGAAGAGCACCGACCGCTCCGGCGGGAACAGCTCGTGCGCGGGCGTGTGCATGCCGGCCTCGAACTCCTCGCGGAAGTACTTGACGGCAGAGGTGATCGGGCTCGTCGCGGCGTCACCGAGGGCGCAGAAGCTGCGGCCGAGGATGTTGTCGCAGATGTCGACGAGCTTGTCGATGTCGTCCTGGGTGCCCTGGCCGTTCTCGATGCGGTTCATGATCTGGCGCAGCCACCACGTGCCCTCGCGGCACGGGGTGCACTTGCCGCACGACTCGTGGGCGTAGAAGTCGGTCCACCGGGCCACGGCCCGCACGACCGACACGGTCTCGTCGAAGACCTGCAGCGCACGGGTGCCGAGCATCGAGCCGGCCGCGGCGACCGAGTCGAAGTCGAGCGGCACGTCGAGGTGCTCCTCGGTGAAGATCGGCGTCGAGCTGCCGCCGGGCGTCCAGAACTTCAGCCGGCGGCCCTCGCGCATGCCGCCGGCGAGGTCGATGAGCTCACGCATGGTGATGCCGAGCGGCGCCTCGAACTGGCCGGGGTTGGTGACGTGGCCCGAGAGGCTGAAGATGCCGAAGCCCGTGGACTTCTCGGTGCCCATGCCCTTGAACCAGTCGGCGCCCTCGAGGATGATCCCCGGCACCGACGCGATGGACTCGACGTTGTTGACCGATGTGGGGCGCGCGTAGAGGCCCGCGGCACCCGGGAACGGCGGCTTGAGGCGCGGCTGGCCGCGGCGGCCCTCGAGCGAGTCGAGCAGCGCGGTCTCCTCGCCGCAGATGTACGCGCCGGCGCCGGCGTGCACCGTGATGTCGACCGTGACGCCCTTGCCGCCCACGTCGTCGCCGAGATAGCCGGCGGCGCGGGCCTCCTCGACGGCGCGAAGCAGGCGGCGGTAGACGTGCACGACCTCGCCGCGCAGGTAGATGAACGCGTGCTCGCAGCCGATGGCGTACGAGGAGATGATGACGCCCTCGATGAGCGAGTGCGGGTTGGCCATCATGAGCGGCACGTCCTTGCACGTGCCCGGCTCGGACTCGTCGGCGTTGACGACGAGGTAGCGCGGGCCGCCGTCGGGCGGGCTCATGAACGACCACTTCATGCCGGTCGGGAAGCCGGCGCCGCCGCGGCCGCGGATGCTGGAGTCCTTGACGGCGTCGATGATCGCCTGCGGCTGCATGTCGAGCGCCTTGCGCAGCGCCTTGTAGCCGTCGTGACGCTCGTAGGTCGCGAGGGTCCAGGACTGCGGGTCGTCCCAGAACTTCGTGAGGATCGGGGTCAGCGTGTCGGTCACTTCGATCCGTCCTTCCCGTCGGGCTGCGAGCCGTTCGCGCCGCCGGCACCCGGGGCCACCCAGCCACGCTCGTTGGCGATCCTCAGGCCGAGCAGCGAGGCCGGCCCGGCGCCCACGCCCTCGTCGCCGCGTCCGTCGTGGAAGCCGGCGAGCACGCGCGAGACCTCCTTGAAGGTGCACACCTTGGCGGCGCCGCGGGTCGGGGCGACCTCCTTGCCGGCGCGCAGGTCCTCGACGAGGCCGATGGTGCTCTCGGGCGTCTGGTTGTCGAAGAACTCCCAGTTGGCCATGACGACCGGTGCGTAGTCGCAGGCCGCGTTGCACTCGACGCGCTCGAGGGTGATCTTGCCGTCCTCGGTGGTCTCGTCGTGGCCGACGCCGAGGTGCTCGGACAGGCGGTCGAAGATGAGGTCGCCGCCCATGATCGCGCACAGCGTGTTGGTGCAGACGCCGACCGTGTACTCACCGTTGGGGTGGCGCTTGTACTGGGTGTAGAACGTCGCGACACCGCTGACCTCGGCCTCGGTGAGGTCGAGGACCTCGGCGCAGAAGGTGACGCCGCGACCCGTGACATAGCCGTCGACCGACTGCACGAGGTGCAGCAGCGGCAGCAGGGCCGAGCGCTTCTGCGGGTAGCGCGCGATGACCTCGGCCGCGTCGGCGCGCAGCCGGGCGAGCGTCTCGTCGTCGTACGGCGCCTTGGACTCCGGGCTGACGTGCAGGTGGCCTGACGCGTCGTGACCGCTCAACGGTCCACACCTCCCATGACGGGGTCGATCGAGGCCACCGCGACGATGACGTCGGCGATCTGGCTGCCCTCGCACATGGCGGCCACGGCCTGCAGGTTGTTGAAGCTCGGGTCGCGGAAGTGCGCGCGGTACGGGCGCGTGCCACCGTCGGACACGAGGTGGCAGCCGAGCTCGCCCTTGGGCGACTCGATGGCGACGTACACCTGACCCGGCGGGACGCGGAAGCCCTCGGTGACGAGCTTGAAGTGGTGGATCAGGGACTCCATCGAGGTGCCCATGATCTCGCGGATGTGGTCGAGGCTGTTGCCGAGGCCGTCGCTGCCGAGCGCGAGCTGCGCCGGCCACGCGATCTTGCGGTCCTCGACCATGACCGCGTTGTCGGCGCCCTCGTCCGCCTGGAGCCGGTCGATGCACTGCTCGACGATCTTGAGCGACTCGTACATCTCGTCGATGCGGATGCGCAGGCGCCCGTAGGCGTCCTGGCTCGTGCGGGTGATGACGTCGAAGTCGTACGTCTCGTAGCCGCAGTAGGGGTCGAGCTTGCGCAGGTCGTGCGGCAGGCCGGTCGAGCGCAGCACCGGACCGGTGATCCCGAGGGCCATGCAGCCGGCGAGGTCGAGGACGCCGACGTCGACGGTGCGGCCCTTGAGGATCGGGTTCTCGTTGAGGAGCGCCTCGAGCTCGCCGAGGCCCCGGCGGACCTGCGGCACCATCTCGCGCAGCGCGTCGATGGCGCCCGGCGGGAGGTCCTGGGCGACGCCGCCCGGACGGATGTAGGCGTTGTTCATCCGCAGCCCGGTGACCATCTCGAAGATGCGAAGGACCCGCTCGCGCTCGCGGAACGCGACGGTCATGACGGTGGTCGCGCCCATCTCCATGCCGCCGGTGCCGAGGCAGACCATGTGCGAGTTGACGCGCGTCAGCTCCATCATGAGGACGCGGATGACGTTGGCCCGCTCGGGGATCTGGTCGGTGATGCCGAGCAGCTTCTCGATGGCGAGGCAGTACGCGGCCTCCTGGAACATCGGCGTCAGGTAGTCCATCCGGGTGCAGAACGTCACGCCCTGCACCCAGTTGCGGAACTCCATGTTCTTCTCGATGCCGGTGTGCAGGTAGCCGATGCCCGCGCGGGCCTCGGTCACCGTCTCGCCGTCGATCTCGAGGATGAGGCGCAGCACGCCGTGCGTCGACGGGTGCTGGGGACCCATGTTGACGACGATGCGCTCCTCGCCGAGCGAGGTGGCCTCGTCGACGAGGTCGTTCCAGTCACCGCCCGCGGCGTTGAAGACGTGGGCGCCGGAGGCGGCCTCCTCGTCGGCGACCGACGTCGCGTAGACGTCGTTGGCACCCTCGTCGGGCACCTCGGTCTGGGTGAACTCGGTGTGCGTGCTCATCAGTTGTACGACCTCCGCTGGTCCGGCGGCGGGACGGTGGCGCCCTTGTACTCGACGGGGACGCCGCCGAGGGGGTAGTCCTTGCGCTGCGGGTGGCCCGGCCAGTCGTCGGGCATGAGGATGCGGGTCAGGGCCGGGTGGCCGTCGAACTCGATCCCGAACATGTCCCACGTCTCGCGCTCGTGCCAGTCGTTGGCCGGGTACACCGAGACGACGGACGGGATGTGCCGGTCGTCGTCGGGGCACGAGACCTCGACGCGGACGCGCCTGCCGCCGTGGGTGATCGACAGGAGGTGGTAGACCGCGTGCAGCTCCTCGCCGGTGCGTTCGGGGTAGTGCACGCCGGACACGCCGGTGCAGACCTCGAAGCGCAGCGACGCGTCGTCGCGCAGCACGCGGGCCACGGCGAGCAGGTGCTCGCGGCGCACGTGGATGGTCATCTCGCCGCGGTCGATGACGACGCGGTCGACGGCCTCGGCGTAGGAGGCCGAGCCGCCGACGAGGCCGCGCTCGAGGTTGTCGGCGACCTCGTCGAAGTAGCCGCCGTAGGGCCGCTCCGACGCGCCGGGCACGAGGATCGGGCGACGCAGGCCGCCGTAGCCGGTGGTGTCCTGGGCCATCGTCGCGCCGAACATGCCCTGGCGCACGCCCACGACGCGCGGGCCGGTGGGGTTGGCGCCGTCGGGCTGGGCCAGCTCGACCTCGCCGGGCGTGATGCCGGAGGTCTGGTCCTTGGTCGTGTCGGCGTGGACGGCGTCCCTCGTGTCCTCGCTCATGCGAGCAGCCCCTTCATCTGGTGCGTCGGGGTGGCCGAGAGAGCGGCCTCCTCGGCGGCGCGGGCGGCGTGCTCGCGGTTGACGCCGAGCGGCGAGCTCTCGATCTGGTGGTGCAGCTCGATGATCGCGTTGAGGAGCATCTGCGGGCGCGGCGGACAGCCCGGCAGGTAGATGTCGACGGGGATGATGTGGTCGACGCCCTGGACGATCGCGTAGTTGTTGAACATGCCGCCCGAGCTGGCGCAGACCCCCATCGAGATGACCCACTTGGGGTTGGGCATCTGGTCGTAGACCTGGCGCACGACCGGGGCCATCTTCTGGCTGACCCGGCCGGCGACGATCATCAGGTCCGCCTGGCGCGGCGTCGCCGAGAAGCGCTCCATGCCGAAGCGGGCGATGTCGTAGTCGGGCGTGCCGACGGCCATCATCTCGATCGCGCAGCAGGCCAGGCCGAACGTCGCCGGCCAGATGGAGGCCTTGCGCATGTAGCCGGCCAGGCCCTCGACGGTCGAGAGCAGGAACCCTGCGGGCAGCTTCTCTTCCAGACCCATTGCTTACTCCTTAGCTTGCTGTCGTCCCCGGTGCGCCGACCGTCCGGTCAGTCCCACTCGAGGCCGCCGCGGCGCCACACGTACGCGTACGCGACGAACACCGTGAGGACGAACAGGACCATCTCGACCAGCGCGAAGAGGCCCAGCTTGTTGAAGGCCACCGCGAACGGATAGAGGAAGATCGACTCGATGTCGAAGATGATGAAGAGCATCGCCGTCAGGTAGTACTTGATCGGCACGCGTCCCCCGCCGGCCGCATGGGGCGTGGGCTGGATGCCGCACTCGTACGCCTCGAGCTTGGCGCGGTTGTAGCGCTTCGGACCCACGACGAGCGACGTGAACACCGACAGGGCCGCGAACGCGAAGCCGAGCCCCAGCATGAACAGGATCGGGACGTACGAGTTCATCCGAGGTCACTTTGCCTTTCGGTCGTGCGTGTCGACGGGGCGGTGGTGCGCCAGAACGGGTGGTCCGTCGAGGAGGGCGTCACGGCAGTTGCGCGGCGCACCCATCCTAGGGGCGTCGGGATCGATGGTGCTCGGCGTCACAAGGCGCCCGGCAGCGGGGTGGCTCATGCGTCCGGCGCCAGTCGCGAGAGGGCGGTGATGATCCGGTCGCTCGCGCCGCGCCCGCGGGGGTCGGCGAGGTTGGCCATGATCTTGAGGAGGAAGGGCATGAGCTTCGTGCGGGGCAGGCCGTAGCGCGTCGCGAGGCGCATCACCTCGGGGTTGCCGATGGCGTGGGCGAACCAGCGGCCGAGGGTGAAGTAGCCGCCGAGCTCGTCCTTCATGACCTTCGGGTAGCTGGCGAGGACGCGCTCGCGGCCCGCGTCGTCGGGGCGGGCGTGCGCCTGGGCGATGACCTCCGCGCCGACGCGGGCGGCCTCCAGGGCGTAGTCGATGCCCTCGCCGTTGAACGGGTTGACCATGCCCCCGGCGTCGCCGACGAGCAGGAGACCGTCGGCGTAGAGCGGGCTGCGGTTGAAGCCCATCGGCAGGGCGGCCCCGCGGATCGGGCCGGCGGCCTCGTCGTGCTCGAGCTGCCACTCGGGCGAGATGTCCTCGACCCACCTGCGCATGACGTGCTTGTAGTCCGTGTGCTGGAAGGCGGCCGTCGTGTCGAGCGTGCCGAGGCCGACGTTGGTGCGGCCGTCCTCGAGCGGGAAGAGCCAGCCGTAGCCGGGCATGAGGATGCGGTTGCCCGCGTCGTCGCGCGTCCACAGCTCGAGGTGGCTCTCGAGGTAGTCGTCGCGCTTCGGGGTCGTGTAGTACGCGCGGACGGCCACACCCATGACGCGGTCCTCGCGCTTGGGGCGGCCGACGGCCGTGGCGAGGCGGCTGGAGACGCCGTCGCTCGCGACGACGACCGGAGCCCGGTAGGTGACGCTCTCGCCGGTGGCGCGGCCACGGTCGTCGACCTTCTTGGCGGTGACGCCGACGACGCGCCCGGACGCGTCGTGGACCGGGGCGGTGACGCTGGTGCGCTCCTCGAGCTTGGCGCCACGCGACTGCGCGTGGCGGGCGAGGGTCTCGTCGAGCTGGGCCCGGGTGCGGACCATGCCGTAGGAGGGGAACGCGTCGTTCTCGGGCCAGTCGAGCTGCAGCGTGTGACCGCCGCCCTTGATGCGCAGGCCCTTGGTGCGCTGCCAGCCGCTCGTGTCGATGCCGAGGGAGACGAGCTCCTTGGTGGCGCGCGGGGTCAGCCCGTCGCCGCAGATCTTGTCGCGCGGGAAGGCGGACTTCTCGAGGAGCAGGACGTCGAGGCCGTGGTCGGCCAGGTAGGCGGCAGTGGCCGATCCGCCCGGACCGGCGCCGACGACGATGACGTCGGCGCTGGCGTCCGAGAGGGCGCCGGCATGCGCTGCAGGGCTCGTCGCCGAGCCGGTGCTGCTCATCTCTACCACGGGGCTTCCGACCTGCTTGTGAAGATCTTCACGAACTCTGCGGAGTCTATGCCCGAGGTTTCCGGCTTGTCAGATAAGGCATACCTAACCTGACGGGTCCGGGCAGGTGGTGTCAGCGCTTGGTGGCCTGGTGGAGCGCGACGATGCCGCCGGTGAGGTTGGTCCAGCGCACGCCCGTCCAGCCGGCCTGCTCGATGACCGCGGCCAGCTCGCCCTGCGGCGGCCAGGCCCGGATCGACTCGGCGAGGTACACGTAGGAGTCGGGGTTGCTCGAGGTGCGGCGGGCCACCGGCGGCAGCGCGCGCATGAGGTAGTTGGAGTAGACGGTCCGGAACGCCTTGTTGACCGGCTGGCTGAACTCGCAGACGAGCAGCCGCCCGCCCGGCTTCGTGACGCGGAGGAACTCGCGGAGGGCGGTGTCGACGTCCGCGACGTTGCGCAGGCCGAAGCTCATCGTCACGACGTCGAAGCTCTCGTCGGCGAACGGCAGGCTCATCGCGTCCGCAGCGGTGAAGGCCATGTCGGGGCGGCGCCGCCGGCCGACCCGCAGCATGCCGAGCGAGAAGTCCGCGGGCACGACCTCGATCTCCCGGTCGGCCCACGGCTCGCTCGACGTGCCGGTGCCCGCGGCGATGTCGAGGACGCGCTCGCCCCGCTTCGCGTCGACCGCCCTGACGACCGCGCGGCGCCAGAGCCGGTCCTGCCCGAGGGAGAGCACGTCGTTGGTCACGTCGTACTTCTCGGCGACGGTGTCGAACATCGACGCGACGTCGACCGGCTTCTTGTCGAGCTGGGCACGGGTCATGCGCTCATCCTCGCACCCTCGTCCCGTCGGGCGGAGCGGCGGCCGCGCGGTCCGGGCACGGGTCCGGCGGTCGTAGAGTTTGAGGCGATGTCCACGCTCCCGGCCGCCGAGGCGGCCTCCTCCGCCGCGGCCCCGACCGTCGTCGTGCGCTCGGTGCCGCTCACCTCGGACACCCCGTTGCTGCACCACCTGCCGGCCGACGTGCCGCACGACGAGCTCGTCTCGTGGGTGCGCCGGGGCGACGGCCTCGTCGGCTGGGGCGTCGCCCTGTCGTTCGAGGCGCGCGGCGCCGACCGGTTCCGCGAGGCCGAGGCGTGGTGGCGCCGGGTGACGGGGCACGCCGTGGTGCGCGACGACGTCGAGCGGCCCGGCTCCGGGCTCGTGTGCTTCGGCTCGTTCCCCTTCGCCGACGACTCCGCCGAGTCCGCCCGCCTCGTCGTGCCCTCGACCATCGTCGGGCGGCGCGAGGGCCGCACGTGGCTGACGACCATCTCGACCGGTCCGCAGCTGCCCACCGTCGAGCCGCCCGAGCCCGCGTCCGAGCCCGCGCCGCCGACCGGTATCGCCTTCGCCGACGGCGCCGTCTCGCCGTCCGACTACGCGCACTCGGTGGCCGAGGCGGTCCGGCTCATCAACGACGGCGAGGTCGACAAGGTGGTCCTCGCCCGCGACCTCGTCGCCACCGCCGCGGGCCCGATCGACCCACGGTGGATCCTGCGCCGGCTCGCCGACCGCTACGAGAACACCTGGGTGTTCGCCGTCTCCGGCCTCGTCGGCGCCACGCCCGAGCTGCTCGTGCGCCGCGACCAGGGGCTCATCACCTCGCGGGTGCTCGCCGGCACCATCCGCCGCACCGGTGACGACGCCAAGGACCTCGCCCTCGCCGCGTCGCTCGCCCGCTCGAGCAAGGACCTCGAGGAGCACGAGTACGCCGTGCGCTCCGTGGCCGACGCGCTCGCACCGCACTGCTCGTCGATGAACGTGCCCGAGGCGCCGTTCGTGCTGCACCTGCCCAACGTCATGCACCTGGCGACCGACGTCGCCGCCGTGAGCGCCGACGACGCGTCGGCCCTGACGCTCGCGGCGTCGCTGCACCCCTCGGCGGCGGTCGGCGGGACGCCGACGGCGCGCGCCGTCGAGCTGATCCGCGAGCTCGAGCACATGGACCGGGGCCGGTACGCGGGCCCCGTCGGCTGGATGGACGCGCACGGCGACGGCGCGTGGGGCATCGCCCTGCGCAGCGGTGCCTACGCCCCCGGCGACCCGTCGCAGCTGACGCTCTACGCCGGCTGCGGCATCGTGGCCGGCTCGGACCCCGAGTCCGAGGTCGCCGAGTCCATCGCCAAGCTCATCCCGATGCGCGACGCGCTCGCGGACGACTGAGCGGCGACCAGCCGACCATGGACCGCCACCGCACGGCCCCGCAGCTGGCCCTGCTCGTCCTGCAGGAGCTGTGGCGGGCCGGGGTGCGCGACGTCGTCCTCGCCCCGGGCTCGCGCAACGCCCCCGTCGCGCTCGCCCTCGAGGCCGCCGACGCGGCCGGGGACCTGCGGCTGCACGTGCGGGTCGACGAGCGGTCGGCGGCCTTCCTCGCGCTCGGGCTCGCGACGGGGTCACGCCGGCCCGTGCCGGTCGTCACGACGTCGGGCACCGCGGTCGGCAACCTCCTGCCGGCCGTCATGGAGGCCCACCACACCGGGCGCCGGCTCCTCGTCGTCAGCGCCGACCGGCCCGACCGGCTCCGGGGCACCGGCGCCAACCAGACGACCCAGCAGGCCGGTCTCTTCGGGGGTTTCGCCCGGTGCCACGACCTCACGTCCGCGACGCCCGACGCCGACCTCTCCGCGGCCGTCGCCGCGTCGTGCGCCGGCCCCGGCCCCGCCCACCTCAACGTGCAGCTCGACGGCGACCTGCTCCCCCCGAGCGCCGAGCGCGCCACGTGGTGGCAGCGCCCCGACCCTCCTGCCGACGCCGGGCACGAGCCGGGCGCCGAGCCCTCGGTCCGCGTGCGCGCCGACGGCGAGGTCCTGCCGCTCGGGCCGCGCACCGTCGTCGTCGCCGGTGACGACGCCGGTCCGGCGGCACGGTTGCTGGCCGAGGCCGCCGACTGGCCGATGCTCGCCGAGCCGACGAGCGGGGCCCGCATCGGCCGGCAGGCCCTGCGCTGCGGGCGTCTACTCCTGACGACCGACCTCCGTCGTGACGTCGAGCGGGTCGTCGTCGTGGGCCACCCGACCCTGTCGCGGCCGGTCACCGGGCTGATCAGCGACCCCTCGCTCGAGGTCGTCGCCGTGCGCGGACGCGACGGCGTGGCCACCGACCCCGGGCGCGTCGCCCGCGTCGTCGACGGCGTCCCCCGCGTCGAGGGCCGCGACGACCCGGCCTGGTTCGACGCGTGGACGTCGGCCGACGCTGCCCTCGGGGCGGCCATCGATGACGGGCTGCGTGGCTCCGCGCATCTGCCGGGCCGCCCTGTGGCACAGGCGATCTCGCCGCTGCACGTGGCGTCGGTGGTCGCCGCGGCGGTGGCGGCCGACACGACGCTCGTCGTCGGCTCGTCCAACCCGGTGCGCGACCTCGACGTCATGGGCGTGCCGTGGCCGCCGCACGAGCACCGGTTCGTCGTCGGCAACCGTGGCCTCGCCGGCATCGACGGCGTCGTCTCGACGGCCGTCGGCGTCGCGCTCGGGCGGCCGCGAGCGGCGCGCACCATCGCCTACCTCGGCGACCTCACGTTCCTCCACGACGCCAACGGGCTGCTCATCGGCCCGTCGGAGCCGCGCCCCGACCTCACCCTCGTCGTCCTCAGCGACGACGGCGGCGCGATCTTCACGACCCTCGAGCAGGGCGACCCTAGGTACGCCGGCGCCTTCGAGCGCGTGTTCGGTACCCCGCACGGCACCGACCTGGCGGCCCTGTGCGCGGCGCACCACGTCGCCCACGAAGGGGTCACGACGCTCGAGCGACTCGAGGCCGCCCTCGCCGAGCGTCCGGCCGGCATCCGCGTGCTCGAGGTGCCCGTGCGTCGCGACGCCCGCCGCGAGGAGGCCCGGTGGCTGCGCGAGCTGGCGCAGACCGTCGTGCCCCGCCGCGGCTGACGCCGCCCGGCTCTCGCTCCCCGGTGCCGCTCAGGAGGTGGACGCCGGCCAGCTCGCGAGCTCGCCACCGGGCATGCAGACGAGCCGCTCCCCCGCCGGGCCGGTGATCTGCCACGCCTCGTAGTCGGGCGAGGACCGCACGCTGAGCTGGGCGTCCGCGAAGTTCACGGCGAGGTGGCCCTCCCGGGCGACGAGAACCTCGGTGATCTCGGCACCGACGAGATCGGCGAGCTCTGCGGGCAGCTGCTCCTGCGGGGTGCCGCTGTCGATGTCGTGCAGGCCGTCGGCGCGCAGCAGGTGCGCCGGCCCGTTGAGGTCGAGCTCCCAGTTGTCCGTCGTCCAGATCATGAGGGCGTAGTCGAGCCGGATCGAGTGGACGACCTTGCCGGCGAAGCTGGGGATCACGGGTTCCATCCTGCGGGAATGTCGTAGGTGCCGTCGGGGCGCACCGGGATGTGGGTGTCGGGACTGTTGTTCGCCCCGGGCTTGCCGTCGAGCCGCACCGGCTGGCCGTGCTCGTTGTAGAACCGGACGTAGCCGTCGGGGTACCGGTCCGTGCCGTCCATGATCCGCACCGAGTTCGCGTTCTTCGGGGTACCGGGCGGCGCGTCGACGTTCTCGGGCTTCTGCCACACCTCGCCCTTGCCGTTGTCGGCGACCCGCCCCTCCCAGCCCTCGCCGGCCGTGCTCGGGCGGTTCTCGTCGGGGATGCGGTCACCCGGCTGCGGCCTGCTCGCGCTCGGGCCCTTCGTCTCGCCGAGGACCTGGTTGTCGTTCTTGGACGCGTGGTCGACGAGGTCGCCGCCGCCGGCGGCCATCGCCGCGACGCCCGTCGCGATGAGCCCGGCCGACGCGATGTTGACGGGGACACCCGCCACGGCTCCGACGCCGGTCGCGTCGAGGGCCACGCCGCCGATCTCGCCACCGCCACCCAGGACGATGGCCCCCGCCCCGAGCGCCATCGACAGCACGTCCTCGGGATGCTCCACCATCGCCTGCCCGACGTCGGCCAGGCCGTTGACGGTCGGCACGACGGTGTGGTTGTACGTCCACGCGCCGGCGTCACCGACGGCGTCGCCGACCTCGTCCCACCAGTGCCGCTGGGGTCGCGGTTCGGTGTGCCCGACGGAGGGTCCGGGCGACGCCCCGCCGGGTGCCGCACCGCCGGGTGCCGCCGCCGTGTGCAGACCGCCACCGCCCGACGTGCTCGTGCCCCTCTGGGCGCGGGCGTTCGCCGACAGGCGGCTGCTCAGCTGCTCGAGGTGCGTGCCGAGCCGGGCCAGACCGGCGTCGGCGGCGGGCCAGCGGGCCTTGAGCGCCTCGAGGTCGGCCCCGCCCCAGTGGCCGTCGAGCGCGCGGACCGCAGCGGCCGCGTCGCCGCGGGCACGCTCGCACTCGCGCGCGTACACCGACAGCGTCCTGCTGCTGCGTTCGAGCGCCTCGGGGTCCGACCCCTTGGCATAGATGACCATCGCCGACCCCTGACCTCGCGTGACCTCGTCGGCACCGCCACGCGGGAGCGTGACGGCGACGCGACCCGCCGATCCTCCACGAGGTGCGGGAGGCCCGCAACGGGGAGCACTCCCCGTCGGCCCCGCGTCGGGCACAGGCCGATCACGCCGACACCCCCGACGAGAGGAGGGCGTGGCAGCGGCGCAGGCGGTCCAGCCACCACGCGCGGCGCTCCGGCGTGACGGCGAGCGCCGCGAGGGCGCCGGCGTCGGGAGCCGGTCGTGACCCGTCGAGGAGCCCGGAGCGCGGCCGCAACGGTGCCGCCGCGACGTCGCGCGCGAAGAGCCCGACGGTCCCGAGCCCGCACGCGTGGTCGAGTGACGGCAACGCCCGGGCGAGGGCGACCCCCGCCGCGATGCCGACGCTGGTGTCCAGGGCCGAGCTGACGACCGCGGGCAGTCCGCAGGCCGCCACGATCTCCAGGGCTCGGGCCACCCCACCGAGCGGAGCGACCTTGACGACGACGACGTCGGCGGCGCCGAGGCGCGCGACGCGAAGCGGGTCCTCGGCCCTGCGGATCGACTCGTCGGCGGCAACCGGCACGTGGACCCGGTTGCGCGCCAGCGTGGTCCGCAGCCGCGCGAGGTCCTCGACCGACGCACAGGGTTGCTCGGCGTACTCGAGGTCGTACGGCGCCAGGCGCGTCAGGGCCCGGACCGCGGCGTCGAGGTCCCACCCCCCGTTGGCGTCGATGCGCACCCGGGCCCCAGGGCCCATGGCCTCGCGCACCGCGGCCACGCGGTCCACGTCGTCCTCGAGGGTCTGGCCGCGCTCGGCGACCTTGACCTTGGCGGTCGTGCAGCCGTCGAAGCGTGCGAGCACCTCGGGGACGCGGTCCGGCCCGACCGCCGGGACGGTGGCGTTGACCGGCACCTCGTCGCGGACCGGCTCCGGCCACTGCCCGTGGGCGGCCTCCACCCCGGCGGCGAGCCAGCGGGCCGACTCCGCGTCGCCGTACTCCGCGAAGGGGGCGAACTCGCCCCAGCCGCGCGGGCCGCGGAACACGACGGCCTCCCGGACGTCGACGCCGCGGAAGCGAACCCGCATCGGCAGCGCGACGACGTGGGCGGCGTCGAGGAGCGCGTCGACCGGGGGCAGGAGCGTCATGGCCACATCTTCACCGGCGGCCGGCATCACGGTTGAGCCGGCCGAGCCGGACGTCTCGTGGGTTCTCGAGGGCGGTGGCGATCCGTTCGCGGTGCAGCGGCCGCATCCGGGGCAGCGCGTCGACGGGGAACCAGCCGGCGTCGGTCGACTCGTCGTCGCCGGGGCGCGGGTCGCCCGAGACCCAGCGGCAGCGGAAGGTGTGGTCGAGGTACTGCGCGAGGTCGCCGTTGACGTGCGTCACGAGGCCCGTGGCGGACACCCAGACGAGCCGTTCGACCTCGGCGACGACGGACGCCTCCTCGAGCACCTCGCGGACGGCGGCGACGTGCGGGTCCTCGCCGGGGTCGACGATGCCGGTCACCGGCGTCCACTCCCCGTTGTCGGAGCGGCGCACGAGGAGCACCTCCTGCGCCAGCCCGCCGTCCCCGTCGGGCCCGGTGTCCCCGGTGTCGCCGGTGTCCCCGGTGTCCCCGGTGTCCCCGGTGTGCGGGGTGTGCCCGCCCGGAACGTCACGGAGGACGACGGCCGTCACGCCCGGCAGCCACATCAGCTCGGTGCCGATCATGGTGCGCAGGTGGGCCACGTACGGGGGGATGGGCATGGGACCGACCCTAGCCACCCGGCCGCGGCCGCCCCGTTACAGTCGCCCCGTGAGCAGCGCGAGCCCGGAGAGCGTGTCCGAGACCTTCGACCCCGCCGAGTGGGACGCCGTGCCGGGCTTCGAGCTCACCGACGTCACCTACCACCGGCGTCGGCACGTCGAGGGCCGCCCGCGGACCCAGTCCGGTGTCGTCCGCATCGCCTTCGACCGCCCGGAGGTGCTCAACGCGTTCCGCCCGCACACCGTCGACGAGCTCTACCGGGTGCTCGACCACGCGCGCATGACCCCCGACGTCGGCGTCGTGCTCATCACCGGCAACGGTCCGAGCCCGAGGGACGGCAAGCGGGCCTTCTGCTCCGGCGGCGACCAGCGCGTCCGCGGTCGCTCGGGCTACCAGTACGCCGCCGGCGACACGGCCGACACCGTCGACGAGGCCCGGGTCAGGGCCCAGGGCGGGCGCCTGCACATCCTCGAGGTGCAGCGCCTCATCAGGACCATGCCCAAGGTCGTCGTCGCCGTCGTCAACGGCTGGGCCGCCGGTGGCGGGCACTCGCTGCACGTCGTCTGCGACCTGACGATCGCCAGCCGCGAGCACGCCCGCTTCAAGCAGACCGACGCCGACGTGGGCAGCTTCGACGCGGGGTACGGCAGCGCCTACCTGGCCAAGATGGTCGGGCAGAAGTTCGCCCGCGAGATCTTCTTCCTCGGACGCACCTACTCGGCCGAGGACATGCAGCGGATGGGCGCGGTCAACATCGTGGCCGACCACGACGCCCTCGAGGCCGAGGCGCTCCAGGTCGCCGGCGAGATCATGGGCAAGAGCCCGCAGGCGCAGCGGATGCTGAAGTTCGCCTTCAACCTCACCGACGACGGCCTCATGGGCCAGCAGGTGTTCGCCGGCGAGGCGACGCGCCTGGCCTACATGACCGACGAGGCCGTCGAGGGGCGCGACCAGTTCCTCGAGAAGCGAGACCCCGACTGGTCGCCGTTCCCCTGGTACTTCTGAACTTCTAAGTCCGCGCAGGTCAGCGGCCTAGTCGGCCGCGGCGGTCCGCACGGAGTCCGCAAGGGCCGCGGCCGCGAGACCGGAGGCCGCGGACCGGGTCCGATCCTCGGCCGATGGCCACAGGTACGCGTACGTCCCGACCGTGGTCTGGCCGTCGCGTGTCCGAGCGCCCGCTGCACCGTGACGACGTCGCACCCGGCCGCGATCAGGCCTGAGGCGTAGAAGTGTCGGAGGTCGTGCAACCGGACGCTCGGGCAGCCGGCCGCCTTGCGCGTCTGACGCCACCGGAACGTCACCCCGTTGTCGTGCAGCGGCTTGCCGTAGGCCGTGAACACCCACCGGTCGGGCACACCCTCGGGGGTGTGCTGCGGGACGTGCTCGGCCAGCATCGTCACGAGCTCGTCCGGCAGGTAGACCACGCGCTCGCTCCCGTACTTCGGCGCCCGGACCGCGACCTCGCGCCCGTGCCGCTGGAGCTGCCTGGAGACCGTGAGTTGACGCCGGAGGAAGTCGACGTCGCCCACCTGAACGTCGGCCGCCTCACCCATCCGCAGCCCGGCGAACGGGCACAGTGCCACATATGCCCTGAAGCACTCATCGGCGGCGCCCAGCAGGCGCCCCACGTCGTTGATGGTAGGCACCCGTATAGCCGCCTCGGCCTTGCGGCACCGGGGCAGCACGACACCCTCGCACGGGTCCGCCGCGATCACCTTGTGGGCGACGGTTGGCCGCGCTGCGGCGGTGCCTCGAACGCCATTTGCCACGGGCGTGGGGCCCGACGCGACGGGTCCGTGGACCAGTGTTCGGCCACAGCGTCCAGCTACAGGTCGGCGAAGACCACGTCCCACTCGTGCACCCACGCCGGGTCCTCGAAGAGCGCGCCGTCGATGGCTCGGTGGACGGCGCGGGTCGTGCGCTCATACGAGGCGAGGAACATCCGGTCCCCGTGCGGCTCGGCCGACGTCGCGTGCAGCAGCGTCGGCATCTGATCCAGCACCTGGCCGATACCGCGGCCAGGCGACCATGGGCACGCTGCGTTCACCTCCACGCTCACCGCTTCCCGGCCACGGCACGGCAGCCCAGCCACCGCCCCGACTACTGACCGAAGGGATAGGACACGCTCCGATCGTGATCTCCCGCTCGGGCATCGTCACGCTCTCATCGGTCGCAGCGCGTCCCTCGGCCCCCTACGCCCCGGCCGACTCGAGCAGTTCGCGGGCGACAGCAACGTCGGTGTCAGGTGGGAGGACGCTGAGCACCAGTCGCTGATAGTTGCTCAGCGACAGGGTGATGTGGTCGGGGTATCGGCTGTGCTCGAACCACCCGATGTGCGTGATGCCCAGCGGTGTGCGCACCTTCCGTGGCGCCTGGCCCCACAGGTGACGCTCGTAGCCGACCCGGGCGATCCGGGCGCCGGTGAGGTGGTGCACCGCCACGTCGAGCTGTGGCAGCTCCACCTGCAGATCGGTCGTTAGCGGCCACCAAACGCCGTCGGTGACCTCCACCCCGGGCCGCGGTGACAGAGCAAGCCGAGGTTCCTGATCGACGGCGTCGGTCGCTGAGCCTGGCGAGCGGTTCGTCACCGGCTCTAAGGCCGGCTCAAGGAGCGGCTCGGCGAATGGCTTGGTGAGCGCCGGCGGCTGGGGTGCGGAGCAGAGGACTGGCGGGGACAGGGGCATGGCGTTCACAGCGGCTCCTCGGGAGCGGTGGTGTGAGGGATAGACCGCGGCTCGCTCGTCACTTCCCGTCCGTGAGTCCGACGCCGCGCAAGGGTCGGGTCCTCTGTCGCCTGCCGACGCCGACAGCCCTGACGGGGCTCTCACGTCTCCTCGTCAGGCTACGCCTGACCGGGGCATTCACCTACGACGAGTCTCGTGATCGTTCCCCACCGCCCCACGGTGGGTGCCCGGCAGCCCCCGCCCGCGTAGCGACGGAGCCGCGCAGCAGGGCGTCGGGGCGCAGATCACCCCAGCCGAGCACGCCCGTCGAAACGCAACCAGTGACGGTGCCGGCGGCGGAAGTGCTCGCGACGGCGACGCTCCTCCACCGTGAGGAACCGGTGATGTGGGGAGACCCATGCTGTCGCGCGTCATGGCTGCGGGATGCCCTCGGTGGCGCCACGGCTCGGGCGGTCGGGGCCTTCCGTGAGCGGATGCCCGGTGGCCACGCCAGCCAATCGCAGGGCATCTCTGTGGAGGTGGGCGAGCGGCAGGCCGCCGTCGACGTCCAGCTCGTCGCCGACTACGGCGTGGCCGTGACCGACCTCGCACGGGCCATCCGTCGCAACGTGATCTCGGCGATCGAGCGGATGACCGGCCTCGAGGTGACGGAGGTCAACATCGACGTTCAGGACGTGTTCTTCGAGAGTGACACCGAGACCCAGGACGAGCAGCAGAGGCAGGGCGGCGAGCACCGAGTCCAGTGATGGCGCACCCGGACGGCCCCGACCCGCCGACGGCGTAACGGCGGCTGTCCTCGACTGGTTCAACGACCACGTAGGGTGGGGCCCAGCCTCACTTCGGGGCACATGCCCTCTCGCCTGCGAGGGGAGTTAGCTGGATTCTTCGATGGACCCTCACGCACCGTCCAACACCTACTCTGACCCCAGCGCCCACAATGTGACCGAGGTCCACAACCCCTCGGTCGACCAGGACGCAGCGGATAGCGGTGCCTGTGCGCAGGTGCACCTGCCCACCGGCGCGACTTGCATCATGCGACACGGCCACGAGGGGTCGTGCGAGTTCAGCCCAGCGGGAGAGGCAGATACCCTGCTCGCCGCGCGCAAGACCGCCGAACACTGGTGACCTCGAACGCTCCGGCGCCGCGGGACAGCCCGGACGGGGCTGGCGGATCCTGCGGCGACGGATCGGATTCCGTGCTGCCCGGCGTGGCGCCGGCTCTCTCACAACCTCGAGCGCAATTGGGCGAACTGCTGTTGCTCGTCCGCGCCGCCCGTGGAGAGGTGCATGCCCTGCGGGCGGGAAGAGTCGATCCTGCCCTGCTGGTGGCGGCTCGTGGGGTGCTGCTCGATGCGATGGAGAGCCTTGCCGCCGAGCTTGTCAGACGCAGGCTGCCCATGCCGCCGGGGCTTCGTGACGACCTGCGCCTGCAGCGGGGCCTCCGTGGCCGCCAGACAAGGCAAGCCTCGCCACAGGCGCTGAGCCGAGGGCAGCACTGAGATGGAGCATCCGCTCCCCCCACGTGCGCCGGCAACGGCACCGCCCGAAGGACCCGAAGGACCACTGCAGTTGAACGGCTGAGGGAGCGTTCATGAGGTGATCCGAGTCAGTCCTTCGGGTCCTTCGGGGAGCGGTATACAGGGGCCCAGGGCCTGCTCAGCCCGCGGGCAAGTCGCACTTCGACGTGGGACCGCGGAGCGAGATGGTTCTCATGAGCGTTCCGGCCGCCATCCCACTTGTCACCGGCAGGCACCGCAACCGGCCCTCGCCGCCGCCCGGCAGGCCCGCGCCGTCCAGTTGGCGACCGAGGGAAAGACCTACCAGGAAGTCGCCGACGAGTTGGCCCGAGCCGCGGCACGGCCTACCGCATCGTCCACCAAGCCCTGGAGCGCGATCGTAAAGACGCCGTGGAGGGATGCGGATGGCGCCGGAGAGCTGACCGGTCTGGCACAGCATCGTCGCCGTGTTTTCATGATGTGATCCGAGCAGGTCCTTCGGGTCCTTCGGGTCCTTCGCGGACACCGCAGCGTCCCAGTGAGCGGCATGACTGATAACGACGCGAAGGCCGGACTGACCAGACGCAGCGACCGTTGGTGTGGGCTCCGCACGGTGGTTCAGGACGGCCGAGGATCGTCAGGCTCTCGGGTTGTAGGGACGCCGGTGGTCAGAGGTTGACGCGGGAGCCCATGACGACGGTTCGGTCGGGGGGCAGGTGGAAGCGCACCGACGGGTCGGCGGCGTTGTGGGCGAGGCCGATGAACAGCCGCTTGCGCCAGCGCTGCATCCCCGGCTCGTGGCCGGCGCGCAGGGTGGCGCGGGAGAGGAAGTAGGACGCCGTGTCGGCGTCGTAGTGCGTCTCGGGGTGCTGACCGGCGGCCATGGTCAGCCCCCTGGGCAGGTTGGGGCTGTCGGCGAAGCCGAAGCGGATGCTGACGAAGACGATGCCGTCGTCGGGATCGCCGAGGTCGTCGACCGTGATCTGGTCCTCCAGCGGCACGTGCGGCACGTTCTGCGCCTGCGCCGAGACAATGACGACGTGCTCGTGCAGCACCCCGTTGTGCTCGACGTTGGCCCGCAGGGCCAGCGGAGTCGTCGCGCTCGAGGGATGCGGGAACACTGCGACCCCCGGCACCCGGACGAGGTGCTGGGTGGAGAGCTGCTCGATGAACTCCGTCAGGGAGCCCTCCGCCTCGGTGCGGTTGTGGATGATGAGCTGCCGGCCACGTTGCCATGTCGTCATCACCGTGAACATCACCGCGGCGATGAGCAGCGGGAGCCAGCCGCCGCTGAAGATCTTGGTGAGGTTGGCGCTGATGAAGGCCGCCTCGGTGCCGCCGAACGCCACCCCGGCGAGCACGAGCTTCCACGTCGACCAGCCGAAGAGGATGCGGGCCACGCTGAGGAGCAGCAGGGTGTCGATCAGCAGGGCCCCGGTCACCGAGACGCCGTAGGCGGTGGCGAGCTTGGCCGAGGAGCCGAAGGTGATCATGAGCACGAGGACGACAACGAACAACGCAGCGTTGACGAACGGCAGGTAGATCTGGCCCTGCTCCTCGTCGGATGTCTGCCTCACGGTGAGCGGAGGCAGGAAGCCGAGCTGCACGGCCTGGCGCGACATCGAGAAGGCGCCCGATATGACGGCCTGCGAGGCGATGACCGTGGCCCCGGTCGCCAGAATGACCATCGGGATCGTCGCCCAGCCCGGCACGAGCAGGAAGAACGGGTTACTGATCGCCTTCGGGTCCTGGAGGATCAGCGCCCCCTGGCCGAGGTAGTTGAGCACCAGCGCGGGGAAGGCGACCCAGAACCACGCCCGGCTGATCGCCGGCCGCCCGAAGTGACCCATGTCGGCATACAGCGCCTCCGCGCCGGTGATCGAGAGCACCACCGCACCGAGCGCGACGAAGGCGATGAACGGGTGCGAGACGACGAAGCCGACGGCGAAGGTCGGCGAGAGCCCCGTGATGATCGCAAGGTGGCCGGCGACGTGACCCAGACCCGCCACGGCGATCGCTAGGAACCACACCAGCATGACCGGGCCGAACATCGACCCGACCTTCCCGGTGCCGAACCGCTGCCCCGCGAAGAGCACGGTGAGGATCGTAGCCGCGGTCGGAACGACGAACGGGGCGAGCCCGGGGCCGGTGACGGTGATGCCCTCGACCGCCGCCAGCACGGAGATCGCCGGGGTGATCACCGAGTCGCCGTAGAACAGCGACGCACCGAGGACACCGAGGGCCATGACCACGCGGGTCCGCTTGGAGGTCGAGCTGAGCAGCCCGCGGGCCAGGGCTGCCAGCGCCATCACCCCGCCCTCTCCGTCGTTGTCGGCCCGCATGACCACGAGCACGTACTTCACCGACACGATGAGCGTCACTGACCAGAAGACCAGAGAGATCACGCCGTAGACGTCCCCGGGCGTGGGCTTGACCTCGCCCTGGTCGAGGGAGAAGACCGTCTTCAGGGCATACAGCGGGCTGGTGCCGATGTCGCCGAACACCACCCCGAGGGCACCGAGGACCAGTCCAGCGGTGGCCGGCCGGATCGGAGCGTTGTGCCCGGACTGCGGGGGCTGGCCGGTCTTGTCGCCGGAAGTGCGGGCCGCGCGGTCCCGGTCGCGGTTGCGGTCCTGCGCTGGATCGTCACCGCGACCGTCCTCGGCCTCCCCAGACGAGCGGTCCGGAGCGTCGTCCGGACCGGGGTCCGACGAGGAGGCGGGCGAGGAGGCCGAACTGGTCACACCTGAGTGTACGGAGACCCGTCCTTGGACGACCTCCTGAAGGATGGCCCCCCATGGCACCTCCGAAGTCTGGTGCCCGACGGCCCGCCACGCCGGCCAACGCTGACGACGTTGAACAGTCCCTGGGCCTGGGCCAGTCGGCGCATTGTCTTACCTCCTGCTGTCCTTCGCGTCGGGGTCGGAGGACCGTTAGCCAGTCCCACCCCCGTGTGTTCGAAAAGCGATACGGCAAGGCGCGTCCGTCTCCCTGCGGCCCGGGCGAGCGAGAATGATTCTCATGAGCGTCCCCGCAGTCATCCCTCTGGTCACCGGCAAGCACCGCAACCGCGCCCTCGCTGCTGCCCGGCACGCCCGTGCCGTCCAGCTTGATCGGACATATGGCTACGTCCAGCCAAGGCTTCAGCGCACGGGTGGCACTGTGCATGAGGGTTCATCATCCGCTGGCATGGTCGACTGCTGTAGGGGCCCGCCCTCCCAATCCCTCCGCAGAAAGTCCGCAAGACGACAAGCCCCTCCCGACTCTCTTCAACGCTTCCCAACGCATCTCCGCAGGTCACCCAACGTTTCCAACGACTGCCGTCACTGACCGGCCCTACTCCCGGACTTCCCCTGGTACCTCTGACGGCGCCTCGCGGGCCTGCCGCGCCGGCAGCCGCCGGACGCGCCGTCACATCCGGGCGAGGAGCGCGACCGTCGCCGCGACGACCTGGCGCTGCGCCTCAGCCCGACCGAGCGTCGCCGAGCCGTCGCCGGCTTGGGTGCCGTAGTCACCGAACGACGAGTGCACGGCTCCGTCGACGACGGTGAAGACGGTCGACGCGGGCAGCCGGGAGCGGCTCGCGGCGATGTCCGCCGGCGTCGTGAACCCGTCACGGCTGCCGCTCACCGAGGCGACGGCGAGATCGGTGCGCCGGACGAGCGAGCCCATCGGGTAGGACGCCCACAGCACGAGTCCGTGGACACGTCCGTCGTCGGCCGCGGCGTAGTCGGCCGCGGCGACACCCCCGACGCTGTGCCCGCCGACGGCCCAGCGGGTCACCTCCGGGTGCCTCGCCATGACGTCGGCCGGTGCCCCCGTGGCGAGGAACGCGATCTGGAACGGTTGCTTGACGACGACGACGAGGTAGCCGGCGCGGCTCACCTGGGTCAGGACGGGCACGTAGGCGCGCGGGTCGATGCGCGCGCCGGGCTGGAAGACGAGGGCGCGCGTCGGGCGTGCGTCGCGCGGGGACAGCACGATCCCGGACGGGGTGTCGACGACCCGCACGTCCGGCTGGCCCGCCATGGCCGCGGCTCCGGCCGGGGTGGCCGCGAAGGGCTGCAACCAGACGAGCCCGCCGAGCAGCGCCGCGGTGAGCAGCGTGCCGACGACACGGCCCGCGACGATGCCCCACCGGCGCCGGTACGTGGCGGCCTCGTCCTGTCCGCCTGACAGGACGAGCAGCACGACGCCGACGAGCCCGCCCGCCGCGAGGGCGATGACGTGGGCCGGGTGGCCGGCGAGCAGCGTGCCACGGGCGAGGAGGAAGAGGACGAGGGGCACGGCGAGCCAGACGAGACCGAGGAGGACGCGGAACCGCACGCCTCCCCGGCGCCGGCCGACAGCCGCCCCGTTCCCCTCCCCGGACGTGACCACGCCACGAGGGTAGCGACGCGAGGGCCTCGACGGTGCTCCGGCGCGGCGCGGTCCGCGGAGTGGACGCCTCGGTCCCGCCCGATCGGCCGCCGTGCAGCGACAGGGCAGGATGAGGGGGTGCAGCGCGACGACGACCCGACGGTCGGCGGCGTCCCGGACGCCGGGGACCGTCCGCGTCGCGTCGCGCCCGGCAGCGGGTCCGCCGGGGGGAGCGCCGGACGGGAGGCCCGACGGGGCGCCCGACGGGGCCTCGGACGGGGCGTCGGACGGGGTGTCGGACGGGGCCTCGGGCGCGCCGCGACGGGCACGGCCCGGTTCACCGCACGCACCGGCCGGTTCGCCGCGGCGAAGGCCCGCGCGTACACGCACGCCGGCGGCGCCGGCGAGTCGGGCCTCGCCCGCCTGACCGAGCTGCACGCGAGCCACACCGCGGGCGACACGGTCATGACCCTCGCCCTGGCCGGAACCCTGTTCTTCAACCCGCAGACCGCCCAGGCCCGCAGCCAGGTCGCGATGTTCCTCCTCGTGACGATGGTCCCGTTCGCGCTCGTCGCGCCGCTCGTCGGGCCGCTGCTCGACCGGTTCCGCCGCGGGCGCCGGTGGGCCGTCGGGACGACCACCGCGCTGCGGGCCTTCCTGTGCTGGGTGCTCGCCGACGCCGTGACGTCGGGCAGCGCTTGGCTCTTCCCGGCCGCGCTCGGCTGCCTCGTCGCCTCGCGCGCCTACACGATCACGCGAGCGGCGGCCGTGCCACGCCTGCTCCCCGCGGGCACCACCCTGGTCCGCGCGAACTCACGGGTGTCGATGGCCGGTGTGGCGGGCGCCGTCGCGGGCGGTGCGCTCGGGGGCCTCGGCCTGCTCGCCGGGCCGGCGTGGGCCCTGCGGCTCGCGTTCGTCGTGTTCGTCGTGGGGACCGTGCAGGCCATCCGGCTGCCGGCCCGGGTCGACTCCGCCGAGGGCGAGCTCGACCCGGAGGACACGGTGCCGATCCGCACCAGCGGTACCGCGGACCACTCGCCCGGGCTCGTCACCGTCGACGCCTCGGGTCCCCTCGGGCGATTCCTCCGGCGCAAGCGCGCCATCCCGTGGCCGGTCATGCACGCGATGTGGACCACGGGCGGCACGAGGGTGCTCACCGGCTTCCTCATCATGTTCATGGCGTTCCTCACGAAGGAGCACCCGGTCGGCGACGTGCCGGGCCAGGTCGTCCTCGGTGTCCTCGCGGCCGGCATCGGCGTCGGCAACGCCGTGGGCAGCGCCCTCGGCGACCGGGTGCGCGACCAGCGTCCGGAGCGGGTCGCCATGCTGTCGGTGCTCGCGGCGACGGTGTGCTGCGTCCTCACCGCCGTCTGGTACGGCGTCTGGTCGCTGGCGCTGCTCGGGCTCGTCCAGGGCGTCTCGGCCCAGCTGGCCAAGCTGTGCTTCGACGCCCTCGTGCAGCGCGACGTGCCCGAGAACGTGCGCACGTCGGTGTTCGGCTGGTCCGAGACGATGCTGCAGATGCTGTGGGTGCTGGGCGGCGCCCTCGGCATCGTCCTTCCGCTCGAGCCGCACATCGGGTTCCCGGTCTGCGCGGCGGCGGTGGCCTTCACCGTGGTCGTCGCCGCGCGGCAGAAGCACGTCGCAGCCCGCCACCGGTCCGCGGCGCGCCCGTCACGTCCCGGCCGGGCCTGAGGTTCGCCGAGGTTCGCCGACGTTCGCGCGGAGGTTCGCCCCGTCGGCGCACACCCGCGGCCCGGGTGCGGGCAGGTGGTGGGACGGCCTGCGCCCGATGCGGCGCCCCGGCGTCGGGCGCCCACACGGGCAGGCAGAATGTCAACCATGTCCGCGCCCCGGCCGCTGCCGATCCCCGCGGGTCCGGGGGTCCTCGACGTCCTGCCGGACCTCGCGGCCGCACTCGAGGGGAGCTCCCCCGTCCTGCCCTACGCGGCAGGCGGACCCGAGCCGGTCATCCCCCACCACGACCCCGCCACGCTGCCCGAGGGACTCGCCGTCGCCGTGGGCACCTCCGGCTCGACCGGTCGGCCCAAGCGCGCGCTGCTGACCGCCGACGCTCTCGAGCGGTCCGCGTGGGCCACGCACCGGGTGCTCGGCGGCAGCGGCGCCTGGCTGCTCGCGATGCCGGCCCACCACGTCGCCGGCCTCCAGGTCCTGCTGCGCGCGCTCGCGGCGGGTACGACGCCGGCCGTGCTGGACCTGCGTGGCGGGTTCACCGTCGACGCGTTCACCGAGGCCGCCGCCCGGGTCGCCACGACGCCCGCCGCGACGCAGCGGTACACGGCCCTCGTGCCGACGCAGCTCGGTCGCCTCCTCGAGGACCCGGCCGGTGTCATCGCCCTGCGCCGCTTCGACGGCGTCCTCGTCGGCGGGGCCGCGACGCCTGCGGCGCTGCTCGAGCGCGCGCACTCGCTCGGCGTGGCCGTCAGCCTCACGTACGGCATGAGCGAGACCGCGGGCGGCTGCGTGTACGACGGCGTCCCGCTGCCGGTCAGCCGGGTCCACGTCGACAACGACCGCCACGTCGTCCTCGGGGGCGACACGCTGGCCCACGGCTACCTCGGCGAGCCGGACCTCACCGCCGACGCCTTCACGACCGACCCCGACGGCGTGCGCTGGTTCCGCACGGACGACCTCGGCCACTTCGACGACGACGGCCTCCTCGTCGTCGACGGCCGGGCCGACGACGTCATCAACACCGGTGGCCTCAAGGTCACCCCCGGCGTGGTCGAGGACGCCATGACGCGCCACCTCGACGACGTCGTGGACGTCGTCGTGCTCGGCGTCCCGGACGCCGCGTGGGGCGAGTCCGTCTGTGCCGCGGTCACGCTCGTCGACCCGGCCGGACGGCTCACGACGGACGACGTGCGCGAGCGGATGCGCGGCATCCTGCCCGACGCGGCCCTGCCCCACCGCGTCGTCGTGCTGCCCTCGATCCCGCTGCGCGGCCCGGGCAAGCCGGACCGCGCCGCCCTCCGCGCCCTCCTGCGCGGCGACGGGCCGACGGTGACGACCACCCGCGCGTCGGCCGGCGCCCCGGTCGAGCCCTCCGTCGAGGCGAGGACGGACGCCCGCTGAGGCGGTGGCAAGATGGAGGGGTCCCCGCCCCTCTCGTCGTCCGGAGGCCGCCGTGCTGCGCGTCGCGCTGGTCGCTCTCGTGGTCTTCGCGACGATCTACGCCCTCGTCGACTGCCTCATGACCGACCGCCGCCTCATCCGCGTCATGCCCAAGCCGGTGTGGCTGCTCGCGGTGCTCGTGCCGGTCCTCGGGCCGCTCGTGTGGCTCGTCGCGGGGCGCACCGACGCGCGCGGCGGTCCGACGCGCGGTCCGCGGCGGCCGGGGCCACCGCGTCCCGGGCCCACGGGCCCCAAGGGACCGGACGACGACCCCGACTTCCTCCGCAAGCTGTAGAAGGACCGCCTCACCCCATGGCCACCCTGTCCCAGTGGATCGAGGGCGCCCGCCCCCGCACCCTGCCCGCCGCCGTCTCGCCGATCCTCGTCGGCACGGGAGCGGCCTACCAGACCGGCCACATCGTCTGGGCCTACGCCGTCCTCGCGCTCGTCGTCGCCCTCGCGCTGCAGGTCGGCGTCAACTACGCCAACGACTACTCCGACGGCGTCCGGGGCACCGACGCGGTGCGGGTCGGCCCGGTCCGGCTCGTCGGGCAACGGCTCGCCCAGCCGTCGTCGGTGCGGTTCGCGGCCTTCGCGTCCTTCGGCTTCGCGGCCGTCGTCGGGCTGGCCCTCGTCGGCCTGTCGGGCCTCTGGGTCATGATCCCGGTCGGCGCCGCCGCCGTCCTCGCGGCCTGGTACTACACCGGCGGTTCGCGTCCGTACGGGTACCTGGGTCTCGGCGAGGCGTTCGTCTTCGTCTTCTTCGGCCTCGTCGCCACGGTCGGCACGACGGCGACGATGACGCCGCCGACCGCCGCCTGCTGGTGGGGAGCCGTCGGCGTCGGGGCGCTCGCCTCGGCGATCCTCGTGGCCAACAACCTGCGTGACATCCCGACCGACCGGCTGCACGGCAAGCGGACGCTCGCGGTGCGGATGGGCGAGCGCGGCACGCGGGCCTTCTACGTCGCGCTCGTCGCGGTCGCGTTCGTCGTGGCGGGGCTCGTGTCGTTCACCTCGCCGTGGGCGCTGCTGGCGCTCCTCGCGGCCCCGCTCGCGGTCCGTCCGATGCAGGCCGTGCTCGGCGGCGCCGAGGGTCGGGGCCTCGTGCCCGCCCTCGCCGGCACCGGCCGGTTCCAGCTCGTCTGGTCCCTGCTGCTCGCCGTGGGCCTGGCCGTCGGGCGCTCCTGAGGGCCGGTCCGCGGGCGGTCAGCGGTCGCGGGCGTCGCGCTCGATCTCGGCGTCCTCGGCGGCCTCGTCGCTCGAGGGGTCCGGAGCAGGCGTCGTGGCCTCGCCCCTGGCCTGGGCCCGGGCCTCGTGCCGCTGGACGAGCCTGCCCGTGATCTCGTCGCGCATGCCGCGCAGCAGGACGTACGAGGCGGCCGCGGAGGCCACGACGGAGGCGCCGAGCAGGAGGATCGTGTTGTCCCTGATCCCGATGAGCCAGAAGAGGAAGAAGAACCCGAAGAAGATCAGGATGCGGAGCAGGCCGTACCGGACCACGTCAGACCACCCTCACATGCCCGAGTAGTTGTGCATGCCGACGAACGTCGACACGAGGTTGACCAGGGTGAAGTTGACGAGGACGCACACGTAGCCGGCCAGGGCGATGTACATGGAGCGGCGGTGGTCGACGCCGGCCGTCGCCCGGCTGTGCATGTACGCGGCGTAGACGACCCAGATGACGAAGGTCCACACCTCCTTGGGGTCCCACTGCCAGTAGGCGCCCCACGCCTGCTTGGCCCAGATGGCGCCGGCGATGAGCGTGAAGGTCCACAGGATGAACGCCACCATGTTGAGGCTGTACGCGGCCCGCTCGAGCGCCGCCGACGGGGGCAGCGACTCGATGACGCCCGGTGTGGACGGCGTCTCCTCACGCCGGCGGCGCACGAGGTAGAGGGCCCCGATGGCCGCCGCGATGGTGAAGAACGCCACGGCGATGAACGCCACCGACACGTGGATGCCGAGCCAGTACGACTTCAGGGCCGGCATCAGCTCACCGGCCTCGCTGTAGAGGACCGTCAGCGAGAGCCCGAGGACGAGCAGGATGGGCGTGACGATGAAGACGCCGAGCCACTCCCACCGTCGGCGGCGGGCCAGCACCGAGAACACGACGCCGACGGCGGCCGCGGCAGCCGTGGCGAACTCGAACATGTTGCCCCAGGGCGGGCGGGAGACGGCCAGGCCCCGCAGCAGCACCGACGCCGCGAGCAGCGCCGACGCCAGGTAGGTCAGCATCAGGGCGATGCTGCCGCGCTGGCGGCTCTTGGCGCTCTCCTCATAGCCGGCCCCGGCGGCGTACGGGGAGACCGGTCCACGCGACCGACCCTCACCGGCCGCGGCGCCACCGGGTCCGCGCGATGCGCCGGCTCCCACGGCCACCGGCTCCGCCGGGGCGAGCGCCTCCTCACGGCCGCCCAGCCGCGGGTCGGCGACCTTCGGCGCACGCGCCGCCAGGTGCCAGGCGAAGGCGAGCATGGCCAGCGTGTAGACGATCATCGACGCGTAGAGCGCCGCGTTCGCGTTGGCTGCGAGGTTCACGAGCGGTCGTTCCGTTCTGCCGGTCGGTCGTGCACGCCGGTGCTGATCGCGGAGACGATCGCGGCGAGCCCGGGGTCGGAGTCCTTGGAGAGGCCACCGATGGTCACCACGGTAACCGGTGCGGCGCCGGCCCCCACAGCGCCGTCACCCTGGCCGTCCGGTCCGCCCGGTCCGCCGGGGCCGGACGCGTCCGCGGCCGTGGCGGGACGGACCCGGACGAAGACGCGTCGACGCCGGACCGTCAGACCGAGGATGAGCCCGGCCGTGGCGAGCAGGGCGCTTACCAGGCTGATCGGGGCGCCCGGGTCGGTGCGGACCGACAGGCCGGCGAACCGCTTGACCGAGTCGAAGGTGATCGACCCGCGGGCGCCGGGCAGCTGCTTCGTCTCGCCCGGCTTGAGGCGGATCAGCTCCGGCGACCCGTCGGCCCTGGTCACCTGCGTCATCTCGTCCGTGTTGAGCGTGTAGACCGACTGCGGCCGGTTGCCGGGGAACAGGTCGCCCTCCCACACCGACAGGGCCAGCTCCGGGTTCTGGGCGTCGGGGAACAGCGAGACCGGACCGTTCCGGAAGGTCGGCTCGGCGGTCGGCAGGAAGAACCCGGTGAACCCGAGCTGCTTCGGCGCGGCGGAGGGCACCTTGACGACGCCGACCGAGCGGTAGTTCGGGTCCTGCGGCAGGAACGGGGTCGCCTCCCGGTAGAGCACGGTGCCCTTGGCGTCGCGGACCGTGATGACCGGCGTGTAGCCGTTGCCGAGCAGGAAGATGTCCGCCCCGTCCACCGTGGCCGGGTGGTTGACGCTGATCGACTCGTCGGCCGCGGGGGCGCCTGGCTCGGGCGAGAGCGTCGCCTCGGCGGTGAAGTCGCGCGGCTTGCCGAAGTCCTTGCCGGGCGTCTCGTCGAACGCGACGTGCAGCCGCGTCAGCGACAGGACGAACGGCGGCAGCGACTCGTCGCTGACCCACGGCCCCGGCGACCACGTGTTGAAGGTGCCCGCCGACGCGGCGATCTTCTCGCCCTCGGGCAGGATGACGTCGCCGCGCCACCCGAACAGGTGCCCGACGGCCATGCCGACGATGATGCCGGTGAGGGCCAGGTGGAAGAGCAGGTTGCCGGTCTCGCGCAGGTAGCCGGACTCGGCACTGACCGAGGTGGCGTCGTGCGAGTGGAGCCGGAAGCGCTTGCGGCGCAACACCTCTCGGGCGGCCTCGAGAGCCTCCTCGGACGTCAGCGCCGTCGTCAGCTCGGCGCTCTCGTCGAGGCGGTGCAGCCGCGCGGGAGCCTTCGGCGGACGGGCACGCAGGGCCGCCACGTGCACCCTGGTGCGCGGCACGATGCACCCGACGAGCGAGACGAACAGCAGCAGGTAGATGGCCGAGAACCACGGCGAGGAGTAGACGTCGAAGAAGCCGAACCGGTCCAGCCACGGCGACGACGTCGGGTTCTGCGCCAGGTAGTCGGCGACGCGTCCCGCGTCGATGTTGCGCTGGGGGAAGATCGAGCCGGGCACCGCGGCGATGGCCAGCAGCAGGAGCAGGAAGAGGGCGGTGCGCATGCTGGTCAGCTGGCGCCATCCCCACCGGAGCATCCCGACCGGGCCCAGCTCGGGCAGCGCCGGCTCGCCGTCGCGCCGCTGCTGCCGCTCGCGCGCCCTCTCGGCCCGTTTGTCGGCGCGTCGGTCGGCAAGGGTCTCCGGTCGCGTCGGCGTCGTCGGGGTGCCGGTCGTCATCAGAGGGCCACCTGGAACGTCGAGACGAAGCGGGTCTGGACCCAGACGATGACGTCCGCCCAGAGCCCCGACACCATGAGCACGCCGACGGCGAGAAGCAGGCCACCGCCGACGACCTGGATGGCCCGGCGGTGTCGGCGCAGCCACCCGTTCGCCCGGCCGGCCCGCTCCCACAGGGCCGCCATGAGCACGAACGGGACGCCGAGCCCGACGCAGTAGAAGACGGCGAGGAGCAGCCCGCGACCCACGGTGCCCGACTCCGCCGAGAGCGGCACGGCCATCGCGAGGATCGCCCCGAGGGTCGGCCCCATGCACGGCGCCCAGCCGAGACCGAACACCGCACCGAGCAACGGCGCCCCGGCCAGGCCCGCGCGCGGCCGCCAGCTCAGCTGCGCCGAGAACCGGTTGCCCAGGCCGAGGAACATGAGGGCGGCGACGACGACGAGCACCCCGCCGACCCGCAGCAGGGCGTCCTGGTGCTCGCGCAGCGCCACGCCGAGCCCCGACAGCGTCGCGGCCCCCAGCAGGAACACCGCCGAGAAGCCGAGGACGAACAGCAGCGCCCCGAGCACGAGGCGGCCGCGGGAGCGCTTCTCGAGCGACACCTCAGACAGCCCCGTGACGTAGCCGAGGAACCCCGGCACGAGCGGCAGCACGCACGGGGAGGCGAACGACACGAAGCCCGCGGCGACGGCGACGACCGCTGCGACGAGCAGCGAGCCGGTGGTCACGTCGGGGGTCACGCGAGAGCCTCAGCCCTGCTCGGCGAGGACGTCGTCGACGAGGCCGAGCAGAGTCGCGGTGGTGACCGGGCCGGACACGCGCGCGGCGATGCGGCCCTCGCCGTCGAGCACGAGTGTGGTCGGCGTGGCAGACGCCTTGCCCTGCAGCGCGAGCAGCGGCACCCCGCCGTCATAGGCGAGCGACGGGTAGGTGACCCCCTTGGCCTTCTGGAACGCCAACCCGGTCTCGGGTCCCTCGAGCTTGTCCATGCCGATGAAGACGACGTCCTTGCGGTCGGCCTGGACCCGCTCCCACGCCTTCTGCAGCGCCGGGGTCTCCTCGATGCACGGCGGGCACCACGAGCCCCACACGT
>NZ_JBPGXG010000021.1:0-42410 GCF_056755255.1 Monashia sp. HAY1-5C
CCCCCCCCCCCCCCCCCTCCTAAAACAGAAACCCACACACTAGATGTAGCTCCGTCTCGTGGGCTCGGAGATGTGTATAAGAGACAGGGCCATGCCCGCGAGACCGACTGCGGCCGGCGCCACGGCGGCGCCCGCGGCAGTGGCCGGTAGCAGGGTCGCGGCGGCGGCCACCGAGACCGCGGCGGCGAGCAGGCGGCTCGCGCGACGCGTCCGGGGACGTCGTGGGCCGGCGGCGGGGCCGGACGTGGTGGGGTGGAGGGGCATCGGTCGTCTCCTCGGAAGTCAGGGTCGTCGAACGTCGCTGTCCTTCGTGGAGGGATGCCGTCTCGCCCGAGCGGGGGACAGGTCACGAGACCGGCCGCACAGCAGTGTGCGATGCCGATCGGGAGGATGTGAGCGGTTTCGTCCGAATTGACAGGATTCGCCGCAGCCGCGCGCACGGATGCGCAGAGGACACACCCGTCACACGCGTGTCCACGCCCCGACGGGACGGGCGCCGACGGGCCGGTCAGCCCACCCGGCGCAGGTCCGGCCGCAGGAGGAGGACGACGAGACCCTGGACGACGCCGATGACGCCGAGGACGAGCCAGACGGGCGACAGCCCACCCGAGACGTCGCGGACCAGGCCCATGGCGAGCGGCCCGACCGAGGCGAGGCCGTAGGAGACGAGGAAGGCCATCCCGGTGAGGCGGCCACTGGCGTCCGGCGTCACGGCGTACCGGACGAGCAGGACGAGTGCGAGCGAGAACGCGGCGCCCTGCCCGAGCCCGGTGACGAGGGCCCAGAGCCACGGAGCGGCGAGCGGCGCGAAGGAGACGCCGAGGCTGCCGACCACGCCGAGGACGGCCGACGGCAGGAGCAGCCGGCGCATGTCGCGGGTCCGGTCGCTGAGGAGCGGCCCCACGAGACCGGAGACGATCTGGGCGGCGCTGAACGCGGCGGCGAGGTACCCCGCGGAGGCGCGTGACCATCCCTGCTCGACGTACGTCGGCGCGAGCCACGTGATGGCGGAGTAGAAGCACCACGACTGCAGCGCGAGGTAGAGCGCGACGAGCCACGCGGTGCGGCTGCGCCACGGCAGGCGTCCGGCGCCCTCCTCGCCCGTCGTGTGGTGCGGGTTGGCCCGCCGCGTGAACGGCGCCCACGCGAGCCCGCCGACGAGGGCGACGACCGACCAGGACCCGAGGGAGGCCTGCCACGAGCCGAGCCGGTCGGCCAGCGGCACCGACAGCGCCGAGCTCACCGCGGCGCCGCCCATCATGGCGAGCATGTAGAGGCCGGTCACCAGCCCGACCCGTTCGGGCGGGAAGAACGTCTTGACGAGCCGCGGCAGGAGGGTGCCGGCGACCGCGATGCCGACCCCGGCGAGGAAGGTGCCGGCGTACAGCACGACGCCGTGGTCGCCGGCGAGGCGGCTCACCGTGCCGACGAGGATGCTCCCCACCGCGGCCAGGACAGCGGCCACGGCGCCGAGCCGGTGGGCCAGCCGGCTCGCGACGGGCGCGAACACGCCCATGCACAGGACGGGCAGCGTCGTCAGCGCACCGGCGGCCGCGTGCGACAGGTGCAGGTCGGCCGAGATGCTGTCGAGCAGGGGCGGAACGCTGGTGATGGCGATGCGCAGGTTCGCGGCGACGGCGACGAGCGCGACGGCCATGACCCAGACGGGTGGAAGGGGACGGATGGCGGTGCGGGCGGTGCGGGCGCTCATCCCGTCGTGCCGTGCAGCGCGTGCGGCCGCGTCTCGATCCGGTCCATGCCTCAGAGACTAGAGGTGTCGATGACGAGGTCCGCGCGCTCCCTCGTGCGGTCCGACGCGAAGAGCGCCGCCTCCTGCCGGGCCCAGCGCTCCCAGTGCGGCTCGTACGCGTCGCCGTCGCGGGCCAGGCCCCGGGCGCGGCGCAGGTCCCGGTCGGCGTCGAGGAAGACCGCGACGGCCACGAACGGCCGCGCCGGTCCGACGCTGCTGCCGCAGCCCTCGACGACGAGGACCCGGCATGGCGCCACCTCGCGGGTGCCCGCCCACGTCTGCCGGACCCAGCTCCAGCGTCGGTACGCCGCGGGCTCACCGCGCGACAGCGGGGCGAGGACCTGCTCGGCCAGCAGGCCCGGCGCCGCGGCCAGGCCGTCCCAACCGGGGTAGATCTCGTCCAGGTGCAGGAGCCCGACGCCGGTGACGCCGGCGGCGGTCAGGGCGTCGCGGATGCCGCGGGCCAGCGTCGTCTTGCCCGCGCCGCTGTGCCCGTCGACGGCCACGACGACGGTGTCGCCGCAGCGCGGCGCTGCCGCGAGCGTGCGGGAGACGACGGCCTCCACGTCCTCGGGGCGCGGCGGCGTCGCGACGTCGTCCCACATGGCGGCGACGATACCGACCGCCGGCGGCGCACCCGCCTGCCCTAGCCTTGGCGCATGCCCGTCGCCACCCGCGTCATCGCCTGTCTCGACGTCGACGCCGGGCGCGTCGTCAAGGGTGTCAACTTCGAGAACCTCCGCGACGCCGGCGACCCCGTGGAGCTGGCGAAGGTCTACGACGCCCAGGGCGTCGACGAGCTGACCTTCCTCGACGTCACGGCGAGCAGCGGCAACCGCGAGACCACCTACGACGTCGTCCGGCGCACGGCCGAGCAGGTCTTCATCCCGCTCACGGTGGGTGGGGGTGTGCGCGCCGTCGACGACGTCGACCGGCTGCTGCGGGCCGGGGCGGACAAGGTCGGGGTCAACACCGCCGCCATCGCCCGACCCGAGCTCATCTCCGAGATCGCCTGGCGCTTCGGCGCGCAGGTGCTCGTCCTGTCGGCCGACGTCCGGCGCCGGCTCGGTGACGACGGCCGACCCACCGACGACTTCGTCATGACGACCCACGGCGGCCGCACCCCGGTCGACCTCGACGCCGTCGAGTGGTGCGCCCGGGCCGCCGAGCTCGGCGCCGGCGAGATCCTCCTCAACTCGATGGACGCCGACGGCACCAAGGACGGCTTCGACCTCGAGCTGATCCGTCGCGTCCGCGCCGAGGTCTCCGTGCCGGTCATCGCGAGCGGGGGAGCCGGCCGCCTCGAGCACTTCGCACCCGCCGTCCGGGCCGGCGCCGACGCCGTCCTCGCCGCGAGCGTCTTCCACTTCGGCGAGCTGACCGTGGGCCAGGTCAAGGACGCCCTCCGCGAGGCCGGGGTCACCGTCCGGTAGCGGCGTGCGCGGGGATCCCGTGCGGTCGGGTGCTCGTCAGGCGATGCCGAGGTGGGCGCCCTGCAGGGCGGCGATGTCGTCGGCGTCCCCCGAGGCCTCGACCTGGGCGACGTCCTGGCGGCCGTAGGCGAACAGGAGCAGCTCGAGCGGCGCGCCGCGCAGGACGACGGTGCCGTGCGCGTCGGGGAGCTTGGCGGAGTGCCGGCCGCGGCCCGGCGCGACGAGCACGATGCCGGTCGGTGCCTTGCGGAACATCAGGCGCGCGGTGCGGCGCAGCGCGCCCCAGAGCGCGGCCTCGAGGTCGGCGGACAGCTCGCGCGGCGCCCAGTCCAGCTGGGCGCGGCGCACGTCCTCGTGGTGCACGACGTACTCGACGGTGTTCGTCAGCTCGTCGACCACGCCGAGATGCATCGGGTTCCAGGCCGGTGCACCGGCCCGCACCCGGGCGACGAGGCCGGGGTAGTCGCCGTCGGCCAGGGCGCGCTGCTCGCGCTGGAGGCGGTCGGCCAGGAACGGCACGTAGACGCCGGCCTGCAGGTCCGGGCGGTGCTCGCGGATGACGAGGTGCGCCGCGAGGTCGCGGGTGGCCCAGCCCTCGCACAGGGTGGGTGCGTCCGGGCCGAGCCGGTCGAGCGTGTCACAGAGCTGGAGCCGTTCGGTCCGGGCGTGGCGCGTCATGGCGCCCATCCTCTCAGGCGCGACGCGTCGGCAAACCCGGTGGCCCCCGGCACGACGGTCTGCCTAGGGTCGTCTGGTGATCGAGCTCGTGCGCCCCACCACCGACCTCGCCGCCTCGTGGTGGGAGCTCGTCGACGCCTTCGAGGGCGAGACCGTCCACGGCTCCGGCTACCGGCACACCGACCGCGCGCGGCTCGCCGAGCCCGCCGTGTTCGCCCTGTGGGTCGACTGGCTCGGCCGCATGGAGCGCACCGACCTCGCGCTGCCCGAGGGACGCGTCGCGTCGTCCTACCGCTGGGTCGTCGAGGACGGGCGGGTCGTCGGGACCGTCGCGCTGCGGCACGCACTCACCCCGGCGCTGCTCGTCGAGGGCGGGCACATCGGGTACGCCGTCGCGCCCTTCGCGCGGCGACGCGGCATCGCCACGGCGGCGCTGCGGCTCGCGCTCGCGATGGCCGCCGCCCGGGGGATCGACCCGGTCCTCGTCACGTGCGACGACGACAACGTCGGGTCCGCGCGCACCGTCGAGTCGTGCGGCGGCTACCTCGAGCAGACCGTCGACGGGCACCGCCGCTACTGGGTGGCCACCGGTGCCCCCGCGGACCCGATCGGGCCCGACCCTCTCGAGACCCGGTGGGCGCGCCTGGTCCCCGTGACGCGGGAGGACGCCGACGCCATGCGACGCGGCGAGCGCCGGCCGACGTGGGCGCCCGGCTACCCGCGTCAGGACGACCTCGACGCCGTCGGCATGCTCGACCGGCCCGACGCGTGGTCGCCGCGCCACGTCGTGCGCCGGTCGGACGGCCTGACGGTCGGCACGATCGGCTGCTTCGGCCCGCCCGTCGACGGTGTCGTCGAGGTCGGCTACGGCCTCGTCCCCGAAGCCCGCGGCGGCGGGCTCATGACCGACGTGCTGGGCACGATGTGCCGTGCGCTCGACGCCGCGGGGCTCGCCGTCGTCGCGCGCACCGCGCCCGACAACGCCGCGAGCCACCGCGTCCTCGCCCGCCTCGGCTTCCGCCGCACCCCCGCCGACGGCACGGCCGCCGACGCCGAGTGGCTGTGGACGCGTCCTCGAACCGGCGTCGTCACCGATGCGTGAGAAGGTGGGAAGTCGGCGGGCCGCCGTGCCGGGGCGGCCACGACCAGCCGGCAGCAGCGGCCCGACCGGCCACACCGGCCACACCGGCCCGACGACAGGGGAGCGCCACACCGTGAACGGCCCATCGACCCCGCGTGCTCGCGGCGGCACCTCCACCCTGCGCGAGGGGTTCGGCGTCATCGGCCGCGGCATCAGGGACCAACCCCGGTGGTTCGCCCTCGCGGTCCTCGGCAGCGTCGTGTACGGCGTCATGACCGGCCTCACCGCGTGGGCCATCGGCTGGGTCGTCGACCACTCGGTCACGCCCGCCATCGCGGCCCGGCAGGTCACCGCCGCGCAGCTGTGGACCATCGGCGGCGTCCTCGCCCTCGTCGTCCTCGTCAACGTCGTCGGTGTCATCGGCCGCCGCCTCGCCGGCGGCATCGCCATGTTCAACCTCGGGGCGATGTACAGGCAGCGGGTCACCCGGCAGTACCTGCGGCTGCCCCTCGCCTGGCACCACCGGCACCCGTCCGGGCAGCTGCTCTCCAACGCCAACGCCGACGTCGAGGCGACGTGGAACATCTTCGCTCCGCTGCCGATGGCACTCGGCGTCGTCGTCATGCTGGTGTTCGGCATCGTCCAGATGACCGTCATCGACCCGTGGCTCGCGCTCGTCGGACTCACCGTGTTCCCCATGCTCTTCGCGGCCAACGTCGCGTTCCAGCGAGCGATGTCGCCGCGCGTCACCCGGGCGCAGCAGCTGCGCGCGGACGTGTCGGAGGTGGCCCACGAGAGCTTCGAGGCCGCGCTCGTCGTCAAGTCGCTCGGCCGCGAGGACCACGAGGCCGAGCGGTTCGCGGCCGTCACGCACGAGCTGCGCGACGCCAACGTCGAGGTCGGGCGTACCCGCGGGCGCTTCGACCCGGCCATCGAGGCGATCCCGACCCTCGGGACGCTCGCCGTGCTGCTCGTCGGCACGCTGCGCGTCCGCAGCGGCTACCTGTCCGCCGCCCAGGTCGTGCAGATCGCCTACCTCTTCTCGATCCTCGCCTTCCCGGTGCGAGCGCTCGGCTGGGTCCTGGCCGAGCTGCCGCGAGCCGTCGTCGGGTGGCGTCGCATCGAGGCGGTGCTCGAGGCCACGGGCGGCATGACCTACGGCACCCGCGAGCTACCGAAGGGCCGTTCGAGCCACCTGCAGGCCGACGGCCTCGCCTACGCCTACGAGATCGAGACCGAGGACGGCGGCACCGACCTCAACCCGGCCGTCGTCGACGTCACCCTCGACCTCGCGCCCGGCTCGACCGTCGCCGTCGTCGGACCGACGGGCAGCGGCAAGACGACGCTGACCAACCTCGTCCTGCGCCTCGTCGACCCCGACAGCGGAGCCGTCCTGCTCGACGGCGTCGACCTGCGCGAGGTGCGCAAGGGCGGCGTCAGCGACGTCGCCGCCCTCGTCGCCCAGCAGACCTTCATGTTCGACGACTCCGTCCGCGGCAACGTCACTCTCGGCGGCGACCACGACGACGAGGCGGTCTGGCACGCCCTCAACGTGGCCCAGGGCGCGGGCTTCGTCGAGCGGCTGCCCGACGCCCTCGACACGCGGGTCGGCGAGCGCGGTGCCAGCTTGTCCGGCGGTCAGCGCCAGCGGATCGCCTTGGCCCGTGCGGTGGTCCGCGAGCCGCAGCTGCTGGTCCTCGACGACGCGACGTCCGCCGTCGACCCCAGTGTCGAGCAGGCCATCCTGGCGCGGCTCCGCGAGGCCAGCTCGGGAACGACCGTCCTCGTCGTGGCCTACCGGATGGCCACGATCCTGCTCGCGGACCAGGTCGTCTACGTCGAGGCCGGGCGCGTCGTCGACCACGGCCGCCACGACGAGCTGATGCGTCGGTGCGCCGGGTACGAGCGGCTCGTCACGGCCTACGCCCGCGAGGCGGCCGAACGCGCGGCGCTCGCCGCCGAGGCGGGCGGTGAGGACCTCGACGAGTACGACCTCGACGGGTACGACCTCGAGGACGCCGAGCGGCCCGACGGACGCGGCGACGAGCGGGAGGCGGTCCGATGAGCCTCCGTTCGCAGGCGCCGGTGGAGCACCACGGCATCGCGACGGGTCACGAGCTGACCACCGGCGAGACCCTCCGGCGGGGGCTCCAGCTGTCGCCCGAGCTGCGACGCGGCATCGGGGTCACCATGGCGCTCGCCGTGCTGTCGACCGTCGGACGCGTCCTCGTGCCGTTCGTCGTCCAGCGCATCACCGACGACGGCATCCTGGCCCGTGGCGGGCCCGACACCGGCGTCGTCGGCTTCTGGATCGCGGTCGCGCTCGTCGGCGTCGTCGTCACGGCCCTGTCGGCCTATCTCGTCAACGTCCGGCTCTTCCGGGCCTCCGAAGGCGGCCTGGCCACCTTGCGGCTCAAGGCCTTCCGCCACATCCACGACCTCGCGATGCTGACGCAGAACACTGAGCGCCGCGGTTCTCTGGTCTCGCGGGTGACGAGCGACGTCGACACCATCTCGATGTTCGTGCAGTTCGGCGGCCTCATGCTCATGGTCAACGTCGCGCAGATCTCGCTCGCGACCGTGCTCATGGTCGTCTACAGCCCCCTGCTCGCCCTCGTCGTGTGGCTGTGCTTCGTGCCCCTGTTCGTCATCATCCGCACCTTCCAGGGCATCGTCGGACGCGCCTACACGCGGGTGCGTGAACGCGTCGGCGACATGCTCGGCGCCGTCTCGGAGGCCGTCGTCGGCGCGCAGGCGATCCGCGCGTACGGCGTCGAGGCGCGCACCGAGGCGCGCATCGACGCCGCCATCGAGGGGCACCGCAGGGCTGCCATCGGAGCGCAGGCACGGGCGGTCATCGCCTTCACCTCGGGCCAACTCGTCTCGGGGCTGACGACCGCGGTCGTCCTCGTCGTCGGCACCGTCCTCGCGGTCGACGGGCGCCTCACCCTCGGCGAGCTGCTCGCGTTCCTCTTCCTCGTCAACCTCTTCACGATGCCGGTGCAGCAGGCCACCGAGATCCTCAACGAGATGCAGAACGCCGTGGCCGGCTGGCGCCGCGTCATCGGCATCATCGACACGCCGGCCGACGTGTCCGACCCCGCCGACGACGGCGTCGAGCTGCCCCGAGGCCCCATCACCGTGCAGTTCAGCGGCGTCGGGTTCGCCTATCCGGGAGGCGAACCCGTGCTCCACGACGTCGACCTGACCATCGCCCCGCGCAGCCGCGTCGCCATCGTCGGGGAGACCGGGTCGGGCAAGTCGACGCTCGCCAAGCTGCTGACGCGCCTCATGGACCCGACCGACGGCCGGGTGCTGCTCGACGGCACCGAGCTGCACCGCATCCGCTTCTCGTCGCTGCGGTCGCGAGTCGTCCTCGTGCCGCAGGAGGGGTTCCTCTTCGACGGCACGCTCCTCGACAACATCCGGTTCGGCCGGCCGGAGGCCACGCCGGAGCAGGTGCGCGAGACCCTCGCCGAGCTCGGTCTCGACGGCTGGGTCGAGACGCTACCGCTGGGCCTGGCCACCGACGTCGGCCAGCGCGGCGAGTCCCTGTCGGCGGGGGAGCGGCAGCTCGTCGCGCTCGCGCGCGCCTACCTGGCCGACCCCGACCTTCTCGTCCTCGACGAGGCCACCTCGGCCGTCGACCCGCACACCGAGGTGCGGCTCCAGCGGGCGCTCGACTCGCTGACGCGCGGCCGCACCTCGATCGCCATCGCGCACCGGCTCTCGACCGCCGAGAACGCCGACGAGGTCGTCGTCGTCGACGCCGGCCGCATCGTCGAGCGCGGCCACCACAGCGAGCTGGTCACCCTCGGCGGCGTCTACAGCCGGCTGCACGCCTCCTGGGTCGCCCAACAACAAGCCGTCTGACCCCGGCTTCCCGGACCGAACGAGTCGTTCGGTCTCGAACTGCCCGGTGCACCACCGCTTTCGAGACCGAACGACTCGTTCGGTGCCGAGGGCGGCGGTAAGTCCCGAACTGACCGGTGCACCACCGCTTTCGAGACCGAACGACTCGTTCGGTGCCGAGGGCGGCGGTGGGTGCCGAGCTGGCCGGTGCACCACCGCGTTCGAGACCGAACGACTCGTTCGGTGCCGGGGGAGCCAGAATGTCGGGGTGATGGACGCGACCGACCCGACCACCGACCCGACCACCGACGTGACCCCTGACCCGACGCAGCTCGACCCGACGATCGCCGCGCTGCTCAAGCGTGACGAGCGCGGCCTCGTCGCGGCGGTGGTGCAGCAGCACGACACCCGCGACGTGCTCATGGTCGGCTGGATGGACGACGAGGCCCTGCGGCGCACCCTGACCGAGGGCCGGGTCACGTTCTGGTCGCGCAGCCGTCGGGAGTACTGGCGCAAGGGCGACACGAGCGGCCACGTCCAGTGGGTCAAGGGCGTGCGGCTCGACTGCGACGGCGACGCGCTCCTCGTCACGGTCGACCAGGTCGGCGCCGCCTGCCACACCGGTGACCGCACGTGCTTCGACGCCCGGGTGCTGCCCGTCGTCGTCGGCGACGCCTGACCTGCCGGACGGCGTCCGCTGGGTGAGGTGCGGGACGAGGACCGCAGGCCGTGGGCCAGAATGGGCCGGTGCCTGACACGACCGCCCCGCTCGCGCCCGCCCCGCACGCCGACCTCGCGTGGGGCCGCACGTGGCCGAGCCTGCCGGTCTTCACCGAGCTGGCCCTCGAGCACCGCCGGGTCATCCCCGTCGTGCGCCGGGTCCTCGCCGACGCCGAGACCCCCGTCGGCGTCTACCGCAAGCTCGCGGCCGACGCCCCGGGCACCTTCCTGCTCGAGTCGGCCGAGCACGGCGGTGTCTGGTCGCGCTACTCCATCGTCGGCGCGCGGAGCGCCGCGACGCTGACCGAGCACGGGGGACAGGCGCACTGGATCGGCGAGCCGCCCGTCGGCGTGCCGACGTCGGGCGACCCCACCGCCGCCGTCCGCGACACGGTCGCGGCCCTGGCCACGCCGCGCATCCCCGGGCTGCCCCCGCTGACCGGAGGCCTCGTCGGCGCCGTCACCTACGACGCCGTGCGCCGGTGGGAGGCCGTGCCCGACGGCGGCCGCGACGAGCTCGACCTGCCCGAGCTCGCCATGATGCTCGCCACCGACCTCGCCGTCTTCGACCACAGCGACGGCTCCCTGCTGCTCGTGGCCAACGCGGTCAACCACGACGCCACGGACGAGCGGATCGAGGAGGCCTGGGCCGACGCGGTCGCCCGGCTCGACCGGATGGCCGAGCTGCTCGCGCAGCCCGCGCCGAGCACCGTCTCGACGATCGAGCCGGTCGACCTCGTCCGCTCGAGCAGTCACAGCCAGCCGCAGTTCGAGGCGATGGTCGAGGAGGCCAAGGAGGCGATCCGGGCCGGTGAGGCCTTCCAGATCGTCGTGTCGCAGCGGTTCAGCGTGCCGTGCCCGGCCGACGCCCTCGACGTGTACCGGGCGCTGCGCGTCAGCAACCCGAGCCCCTACATGTACCTGCTGCGCCTGCCGCACCCGGACGGGTCGGTCTACGACGTCGTCGGGTCCAGCCCCGAGGCCCTCATCAAGGTCACCGGCCGCCAGGCGATCACGCACCCCATCGCGGGGTCGCGCCCCCGTGGCAAGGGGCCGGACCACGACGCCCACCTGGCCGAGGAGCTGCTGGCGGATGCCAAGGAGCGGGCCGAGCACCTCATGCTCGTCGACCTCGCCCGAAACGACCTCCAACGCATCTGCCGGGCCGGCACGGTCGACACCGTCGACTTCATGTCGATCCGCCGCTACAGCCACATCATGCACATCGAGTCCACCGTCGTCGGCGACCTGCGCGAGGACCAGAGCGCCTACGACGCCCTCGTCGCGACGTTCCCGGCCGGGACGCTCAGCGGGGCGCCGAAGCCGCGGGCCATGGCCCTCATCGACGGCTACGAGGGCCTGCGCCGCGGCCTCTACGGCGGGGTCGTCGGCTACCTCGACTTCGCCGGCGACCTCGACATGGCCATCGCCATCCGCACCGCCCTCATCAAGGACGGCCGCGCGCACGTGCAGGCCGGCGCGGGGATCGTCGCGGACTCGGTTCCCCACCTCGAGTACGAGGAGACGGTGAACAAGGCGGCGGCCGCCCTGCGTGCCGTCGCCGCGGCGGCGGGTCTGCGAGGTGTCGGCGACGACGCCCCCGACCGGCACCCCGACCACCGACCCGACGCGCGTCCGGCCGACGCGGCAGGGCACCCATGACGCTGTCGAAGCGGCTCGCCGCGCTCGCCGTCCTCGGGCCGGCAGGGGCCCTGGCCGGCCTCTCCACCCTGCCCTGGGCCCGCGGCGAGGCCCGCGACGTCCTGGCCCACGGCGTCACCGAGGTCACGGGCGCCCAGGCCGCGCCCGGCATCCCGGGCCTCGCCGTCGTGTGCGCCGTCGCGCTCCTCGGCCTCATGACCGGTGGCCGCCTCATCCGGGCCGTCGCATCGGTCGCCATGGTCCTGGCCTCGCTCGGCGCAGCGCTCTTCACCGTGCTCGTCGCACTCCGCCCGGTCGATGCCGTGGCTGGGGCGGTCGCCCGCGAGCTGGCACGTACGACGGCGCCCGACGCCACCGGGTCGACGACGCCGTGGGCCTGGGTCGCGCTCGTCGTCGCGGTGGCCCTGGTCCTGGGGTGCGCCGCCACCGCGGTCTCGAGCCGCGCCTGGGCGGGCCTCTCGGGTCGCTACGAGCGTGGCGGACGCGCCGACAGCGGCCCCCGGGGCGAGGTGCGCACGGCCTGGGACGAGCTCACGGACGGCGGCGACCCCACGCTGCGCGACCGTCCCGACGAGACCTGACCGAGGACCCGCCCGAAGACCTGACAGAATGTCGGGGTCGGCCCACCGGACCCCGGCCGACGCGACGAGAGAGGACGCCATGGAAGAGCAGCACGAGGACCACGGACACAGCGTCGCCGCGTGGACGGCGGTCGGCATCATCCTGCTCGGCTCGGCCATCACGTCGGTCGGCATCGTCGTGTCGAACGTGCCGGTCAGCGTCGTCGGTGGGGTCGTCATCGTGCTCGGCGCGGTCGCCGGCAAGGTCCTGTCCATGGCCGGCTACGGCGCCTCGTCGCACCACGCGCAGGCCGGCACGTTCGTCGACGCGCCCGACGAGGTCGGCAGCAAGACCCGCGGCCAGAGCTGAGCACCGTGGCGACGGTTCTCGACGGGATCATCAGCGGCGTCCGCGAGGATCTCGGGCGTCGCCGTGCCGCGACGCCCCTCGCCGAGCTCGAGCGCCGGGTGGCCGACGTCGCGCCGGCCCTCGACCCGCTGCCCGGCCTCCGTTCCGCCCGTGGCGTCGCGGTCATCGCCGAGGTCAAGCGGTCGAGCCCGAGCAAGGGCGCGCTCGCGCAGATCCCCGAGCCGGGGCGTATCGCCTCGGCCTACGCCGCCGGCGGGGCGGCAGCCATCAGCGTCCTCACCGAGGAGCGTCGCTTCGGCGGCACCCTCGCCGACCTCGACGACGTACGCCGGGCCGTGCGGGCCCCCTTGCTGCGCAAGGACTTCATGGTCGACGCCTACCAGGTGACCGAGGCCCGCGCCCACGGCGCGGACCTCGTCCTGCTCATCGTGGCGGCCCTCGACGACGCGCAGTTGCGCGACCTCGGCGACCAGGCCACCGAGCTCGGCATGACCTGCCTCGTCGAGGTGCACGACGCCGACGAGCTCGAGCGCGCGCTCGCCGCCGACGCGGTCCTCGTCGGCGTCAACGCCCGCAACCTCAAGACGCTCGAGGTCGACCGACGCACGGTGACCGACCTCCTGCCGCGCATCCCGACCGGGGTGCTCGCCGTCGCCGAGTCCGGCGTCGCGGGCCCCGCGGACGTCGCGGCCTACGTCCGCGCCGGAGCCGACGCCGTGCTCGTCGGCGAGGCGCTCGTCAAGGACGGCGACCCCGCGGCCGCCGTCCGTTCGTTCATGGACGCGGCCGCGGCCGCGCGCACCGCCGGCGCGCCCGCCGCCCGCGCCGGCGTCAGGGAGAGGGCATGACCGCAGCACCCGCACCAGCACCCGCACCCCAGCCGGGCGCACCGCACGGCCGCTTCGGCGAGTTCGGCGGGCGATACGTCCCCGAGGCGCTGATCCCGGCGCTGGAGCAGCTCGAGGAGGTGTGGCGCAAGGCCGTCGTCGACCCCGAGTTCGTCGGTGAGCTCGAGCGGCTGCACCGCACCTACACGGGTCGACCGAGCATCGTCACCGAGGTGCCGCGGTTCGCCGAGCAGTGCGGTGGCGCCCGGGTCATCCTCAAGCGCGAGGATCTCAACCACACCGGTTCGCACAAGATCAACAACGTGCTCGGCCAGGCGCTGCTGACCAGGCGCATGGGCAAGACGCGTGTCATCGCCGAGACCGGCGCCGGCCAGCACGGTGTCGCAACGGCCACGGCGGCGGCCCTGCTCGGCCTGGAGTGCGTCGTGTACATGGGCCGCAAGGACACCGAACGCCAGGCGCTCAACGTCGCCCGGATGCAGCTGCTCGGGGCCACCGTCGTGGCCGTCGACCACGGCAGCAAGACGCTCAAGGACGCCGTCAACGAGGCCTTCCGCGACTGGGTGACCAACGTCGAGACGACGCACTACGTCCTCGGCACGGTCACCGGTCCGCACCCCTTCCCCGAGATGGTCCGCGACTTCCACCGCATCATCGGCGTCGAGGCCCGCCAACAGGTCCTCGACCTCGTCGGGCGCCTGCCCGACGTCGTGTGCGCGTGCGTCGGCGGCGGCTCGAACGCCATGGGCATCTTCCACCGGTTCATCGACGACGCGTCCGTCCGTCTCGTCGGCCTCGAGGCCGGCGGCTCCGGCATCGCGTCGGGCAAGCACGCGGCGCGGTTCTCGGCCGGCACGCCCGGCGTCCTGCACGGCGCCTTCACCTACGTGCTGCAGGACGACGACGGCCAGACCATCGAGTCGCACAGCGTCTCGGCGGGCCTCGACTACCCGAGCGTCGGCCCCGAGCACGCGCACCTGCTGCGCTCCGGCCGCGCCGAGTACCGACCGATCACCGATGACGAGGCCATGGAGGCCTTCCGGCTGCTCGCGCAGACCGAGGGCATCCTGCCGGCCATCGAGAGCTCGCACGCCCTCGCGGGTGCGATGCAGCTCGGCCGTGAGCTCGGCCCCGACGCCGTCGTCCTCGTCAACCTGTCCGGCCGGGGCGACAAGGACGTCCACACGGCGGCGGCGTGGTTCGGCCTCATCGGCGACGAGGGACAGACCGTCATCACCGACGCCGCCGCCGACGTCGCCGCCACGTACGACGACGGAGCCAAGGGCATGGGGGAGCAGCTGTGAGCGTCGGACCCGTCCTGCAGGCCTGCCGCGACGAGGGCCGGGCCGCCCTCGTCGGGTACCTCCCCGTGGGGTTCCCGTCCGTCGAGGGCTCGGTCGAGGCGATGCGTGTCCTCGTCGAGAACGGCGTCGACGTCGTCGAGGTGGGCGTGCCCTACAGCGATCCGGTCATGGACGGGCCGGTCATCCAGGATGCCGCCGTCCGGGCCCTCGCGGCCGGCGTCCGCCTCAAGGACGTCTTCACCGCGGTCCGCGGGGTCAGCGACGCCGGGGCGCAGGCCCTCGTCATGACCTACTGGAACCCGGTGCTGCACTACGGCGTCGACCGGTTCGCCGCCGACCTCTCTGCCGCCGGTGGGGCGGGCCTCATCACGCCCGACCTCATCCCGGACGAGGCGTCCGAGTGGCTCGCGGCGGCCGATGCCCTGGACCTCGACAAGGTCTTCCTCGTCGCGCCCAGCTCGACGCCCGAGCGCCTCGCGTACGTCACGTCCGCGTGCAGGGGGTTCGTCTACGCCACCGCGGTCATGGGCGTCACCGGTGCCCGGTCCTCGGTCGGCGCGCAGGCCGACGCGCTCGTCTCGCGGACCCGCGAGCACACCGACCTGCCGGTCTGCGTCGGTCTCGGCGTGTCCACGGGGGAGCAGGCCGCGGAGGTCGGACGCTTCGCCGACGGCGTCATCGTCGGCTCGGCGCTCGTGCGCTGCCTGACCGAGGCCACCTCGCCGGAGGCGGGCCTCGAGGCCCTCGGTGCCCTGGCGCGCGAGCTCGCCGACGGCGTCCGGGCGGGTCGGCGATGAGCATGCTCGCCTCCCTGCCCGCCTACATCCCCTCGCCCACCGTGGGGGTGTGGCACCTCGGGCCGCTGCCGATCCGCGGCTACGCCATGTGCATCCTCGCGGGCATCGTCGTGGCCGTGTGGCTGACCTCCCGGCGCCTCACGGCCCTCGGGTACAGGCGGGGCGTGGCCATCGACATCTCCGCGTGGGCCGTGCCCTTCGGCATCGTCGGCGGCCGCATCTACCACCTCATCACGACGCCGCAGCCCTACTTCGGACCCGGCGGCCACCCGTGGAAGGCCTTCGCGATCTACGAGGGCGGCCTGGGCATCTGGGGTGCCGTCGCCCTCGGCGCGCTCGGCGCGTGGATCGGCGCCCGGCACCACGACGTCAGCTTCCGCCACTTCGTGGACGCCGCGGCACCCGGGCTCGCGATCGCCCAGGCCATGGGCCGGTTCGGCAACTGGTTCAACAACGAGATCTACGGCGCGCCCACGGACGTGCCGTGGAAGCTGAAGATCTACGACTGGGACACGAGCGCGGGGCACGCGGTGCTCGACTCCGCGGGGCAGCCGGTCGTCAAGGGCTTCTTCCACCCGACGTTCCTCTACGAGGCCATCTGGTGCCTCGTCCTCGCGGCCTTCCTGCTCTGGCTGGGTCGCCGGCGCAGCCTGCGGGCCGGGCAGACGTTCGCCGCCTACGTCATGGGCTACCCCGTGGGCCGCATCGTCATCGAGAACATGCGCACCGACGAGGCCAACCACATCCTCGGCCAGCGGGTCAACACCTGGGTCTCGATCCTCGTGTTCCTCCTCGGCCTCACGCTGTGGTTCCGGCTCCGCGGCATGGCCGAGCCCGGGACGCCGCGCCCGGACGACGCGGACGACGCGGACGACGCGGACGACGCGAGCGGCGCCCCTGGTGCCCCCGGTGACTCCGGTGCCTCCGGTGACGTGGACGTCACACCGGCGGAGGTCGGCGACGGCGCGTCCGAAGATCCTGCGGCAGCGGCCTCCCGCGACCGGGCAAACCACGCCACCGGCGGGTCGGCCCCGAAGGAGCGCGCGTCGGGCGGCTGACGCCCGGTTCGTCCCCCGGGCACGCGCCGTCCACGCACGGCGTCTCACCATCCGAAATCTCGTGTATCAACAGGTAGGACGGCGGGCGGCTCCGATAGCCTCTCCCCACACAGCCTGTGGCCAGCGCCGTCCACACGCTTTCGTCATGCGTTGCGGCCCTCCCACGCCGCTCCTTGGTACTCGAGAAGGACGGTGAACATGTCGCCGCACACCCGTACCCGGAACCTCTTCAGCGCCCAGCCTGAGGACTCCGGTCTCTACCGCCGCGAGTTCGAGCACGACGCCTGTGGCGTCGCCCTCATCGCGACGATGCGCGGGAGCGCCGGGCACGACATCGTCGAGCACGCGCTGACGGCGCTGCGCAACCTGGACCACCGCGGCGCCACGGGCGCCGACCCGCTCGTCGGCGACGGCGCCGGCGTCCTGACGCAGGTCCCCGACGCGTTCTTCCGTGCCGTGCTGCCGTTCACGCTGCCCAACGCGGGTGCCTATGCCGCCGGCATCGCCTTCCTGCCGCGCGACCCCGACGAGCGGGCGGCCGCCAAGGCACGCATCGAGGGGATCGCCGCGCAGGAGAACCTCAAGGTGCTCGGCTGGCGCGACGTCCCCGTCGAGGCCGACCTCGTCGGCCAGGTCGCCCGCGACTGCATGCCGCACTTCGAGCAGCTGTTCGTCAGCAGCTCCATGGGCCGCCAGGTCGCGCTGGGCCTGGACCGGCTCGCGTTCTGCCTGCGCAAGCGTGCCGAGCGGGAGGTCGACGTCTACTTCGCGTCGCTGTCGGCCCGGACCATCGTCTACAAGGGCATGCTGACGACCGGCCAGCTCGAGCCGTTCTTCCCCGACCTGTCCGACCCGCGCTTCGCCACCGAGCTCGCGCTGGTGCACTCGCGGTTCTCGACGAACACGTTCCCGTCGTGGCCGCTCGCGCACCCGTACCGCCTCATCGCGCACAACGGTGAGATCAACACCGTCAAGGGCAACCGCAACTGGATGCGCGCCCGCGAGAGCCTCCTGACGAGCGACATCATCCCCGGCGACCTCGAGCGGCTCTTCCCGATCTGCACGCCCGACGCGTCGGACTCCGCGAGCTTCGACGAGGTCCTCGAGCTGCTCCACCTCGGCGGCCGCTCCCTGCCGCACGCCGTCCTCATGATGATCCCGGAGGCCTGGGAGAACCACGAGACGATGGACCCGGCGCGCCGGGCCTTCTACGAGTTCCACTCGAGCTTCATGGAGCCGTGGGACGGACCGGCGAACGTGTGCTTCACCGACGGGACGCTCGTCGGTGCGGTGCTCGACCGCAACGGCCTGCGCCCGGGGCGCTACGCCGTCACCGACGACGGTCTCGTCGTCCTCGCCTCGGAGACCGGCGTCCTCGACCTCGACCCGGCCCACGTCGTCCAGCGCGGACGCCTCCAGCCGGGCAAGATGTTCCTCGTCGACACCGAGCACGGACGCATCGTCGGCGACGACGAGATCAAGTCCCAGCTGGCCGCCGCGAAGCCGTACGCCGAGTGGCTGCACGCCGGCCTCATCCGCCTGGAGGACCTGCCCGAGCGCGAGCACATCGTGCACACGGCGGCGTCGGTGGCCCGGCGGCAGCAGACCTTCGGCTACACGGCCGAGGAGCTGCGCCTGCTGCTCGCGCCCATGGCGCGCACCGGTGCCGAGGCGCTCGGCTCGATGGGCACCGACACCCCGATCGCGGTCCTGTCCTCGCGGCCACGGCTGCTCTTCGACTACTTCACCCAGCTGTTCGCCCAGGTGACCAACCCGCCGCTCGATGCCATCCGCGAGGAGCTCGTCACCTCGCTCGGCACGTTCATGGGTCCCGAGGGCAACGCCCTGTCGGCCTCGCCGGCGCACGCCCGCCAGCTCGTCCTCGAGTTCCCGGTCATCGACAACGACGAGCTGGCCAAGATCGTGCACATCAACGCCGACGGCGACCTGCCCGGCTACGCGACGCACGTCGTGCGCGGCCTCTACGACGTGACCGGTGGCGCGGGTGCCATGCGCGACCGCCTCGAGGAGATCTTCGCCGAGGTGTCGCACGCCATCGCCCGAGGCGCGCGCTTCGTCGTGCTGTCGGACCGCGACTCCGGCCGCGACCTCGCGCCGATCCCGTCCCTGCTGCTCACGGCCGCCGTGCACCACCACCTCATCCGCGAGAAGACCCGCACCCAGGTGGGCCTGCTCGTCGAGGCCGGTGACGTCCGCGAGGTGCACCACGTCGCGCTGCTCATCGGCTACGGCGCCGCGGCCGTCAACCCCTACCTCGCCATGGAGACCGTCGAGGACCTCGTCCGCTCGCGCCAGATCGAGGGCGTCACCCCCGAGAAGGCCGTCAGGAACCTCATCAAGGCCCTCGGCAAGGGTGTCCTCAAGGTCATGTCGAAGATGGGGATCTCGACCGTCGCGTCCTACCGCGGCGCGCAGGTGTTCGAGGCCATCGGCCTGTCGCAGGACCTCGTCGACCGGTACTTCACCGGCACCGTGAGCCAGCTCGGCGGCGTCGGCCTCGACGTCATCGCCCGCGAGGCGGCCGAGCGCCACGCCACGGCCTACCCGCCGGACGGCGTCCACCAGCCGCACCGCGTCCTCGACGTCGGCGGCGAGTACCAGTGGCGCCGCGAGGGCGAGCCGCACCTGTTCGACCCCGACACCGTGTTCCGCCTCCAGCACTCGACGCGCCAGCGTCGCTACGACGTCTTCAAGCAGTACACGAACCGCGTCGACGACCAGACGACGCGCCTCATGACGCTGCGTGGCCTCATGGGCTTCAAGCCGACCGGCGTCACCGGCCGGCTGCCCGTGCCGATCGAGGAGGTCGAGCCGGTCAGCGAGATCGTCAAGCGGTTCAACACCGGCGCCATGAGCTACGGCTCGATCTCCCAGGAGGCGCACGAGACCCTCGCGGTCGCGATGAACCGCCTCGGCGGCCGGTCGAACACGGGGGAGGGCGGCGAGGACTACGAGCGCCTCCTCGACCCCGAGCGCCGCTCGGCCGTCAAGCAGGTCGCCTCCGGACGCTTCGGCGTCACGAGCCTCTACCTGACGCACTCCGACGACATCCAGATCAAGATGGCCCAGGGCGCCAAGCCCGGCGAGGGCGGCCAGCTGCCCGGTCACAAGGTGTACCCGTGGGTCGCGCAGACCCGGCACTCGACGCCCGGCGTCGGGCTCATCTCACCGCCGCCGCACCACGACATCTACTCGATCGAGGACCTGGCCCAGCTGATCCACGACCTCAAGAACGCCAACCCCGCCGCACGGGTGCACGTGAAGCTGGTCTCCGAGGTCGGAGTCGGGACCGTTGCCGCGGGCGTCTCGAAGGCGCACGCCGACGTCGTGCTCATCTCCGGCCACGACGGCGGTACGGGTGCCTCGCCGCTCACGTCGCTCAAGCACGCCGGGGCGCCGTGGGAGCTCGGGCTCGCCGAGGCCCAGCAGACGCTCGTGCTCAACGGCCTGCGGGACCGCATCGTCGTGCAGGTGGACGGCCAGCTGAAGACGGGCCGCGACGTCGTCGTCGCCGCACTGCTCGGTGCCGAGGAGTTCGGCTTCGCCACCGCCCCGCTCGTCGTGTCCGGCTGCGTCATGATGCGCGTCTGCCACCTCGACACGTGCCCCGTCGGCATCGCCACCCAGAACCCCGAGCTGCGGGCGCGCTTCACCGGCAAGCCGGAGTTCGTCGAGACGTTCTTCGAGTACATCGCCGAGGAGGTGCGCGAGCACCTCGCCGCGCTCGGGTTCCGGTCGATCGAGGAGGCCGTCGGCCAGGTCGGCAGCCTCGACATCGAGAAGGCCGTCGCGCACTGGAAGGCGTCGGGCCTCGACCTCACGCCGATCCTCAGCGTCGCCGACAACCCGACCGGTGGCACGCTGCACCAGTCGACGGCGCAGGACCACGGTCTCGACAAGGCGCTCGACAACGAGCTGGTGAGCCGGGCCCTGCCGGCCATCGAGAGCGGTGAGCAGGTCCGCTCGTCGATCGCGGTCCGCAACGTCAACCGCACCGTCGGCACCATGCTCGGCCACCACGTGACCAAGGCGCACCCCAAGGGGCTGCCGGACAACACCATCGAGCTGACCATGACCGGATCGGGCGGGCAGTCCTTCGGGGCCTTCCTGCCGGCCGGCGTCACGATGCAGCTGTTCGGGGACGCCAACGACTACGTCGGCAAGGGCCTGTCCGGTGGCCGCGTCGTCGTCCGCCCCGACACGCAGGCCCGCCTCGTCGCCGAGGAGAACGTCATCGCCGGCAACGTCATCGCCTACGGCGCGACGACCGGCGAGCTGTTCCTGCGCGGTGTCGTCGGCGAGCGCTTCTGCGTCCGCAACTCCGGGGCCCACGCCGTCGTCGAGGGCGTCGGCGACCACGGCTGCGAGTACATGACCGGCGGCGTCGCCGTCGTCCTCGGGGCCACGGGCCGCAACTTCGCGGCGGGCATGTCCGGCGGGGTCGCGTACGTCCTCGACCTCGACCCGCGACTCGTCAACGGCGAGCTCGTCGACCTGTTCCCGCTGCGCCCGGACGACGAGACGACGCTCCGAGGCCTCCTCGAGGGGCACGTGCGGTGGACCGGCTCGCCGGTCGCGCAGGCCCTGCTCGACGACTGGGCGACCGCCCGCGAGCGCTTCACGCTCGTCCTTCCCCGCGACTACCAGCGTGTCCTCGACGTCCGCACGCAGGCCGAGGCCGAGGGCCTCGACCCCGACGGCGCCGACGTGTGGGACCGGATCATGGAGGCTTCCCGTGGCTGACCCCCAGGGCTTTCTCAAGACGCGCGAGCGCGAGCTGCCGACCCGCCGCCCGGTCCCGGTCCGCATCCGGGACTGGAAGGAGGTCTACGAGGAGCAGGAGCGAAGCCAGCTCCAGCGGCAGGCCGGCCGGTGCATGGACTGCGGCATCCCGTTCTGCCACTCCGGCTGCCCGCTCGGCAACCTCATCCCGGAGTGGAACACGCTCGCGTGGCGAGGTGACTGGTCCGATGCCATCGAGCGCCTCCACGCCACGAACAACTTCCCCGAGTTCACCGGACGGCTGTGCCCGGCGCCGTGCGAGACGGCCTGCGTCCTCGGCATCAACCAGCCGGCCGTGACCATCAAGCAGGTCGAGGTCACGACCATCGAGCAGGCCTTCGACAGCGGTCTCGTGCGGCCGCTGCCGCCCGAGCGGCTCTCCGGCAAGACCGTCGCCGTCATCGGCTCGGGCCCTGCGGGTCTCGCCGCCGCCCAGCAGCTGACCCGGGCCGGCCACACGGTCGCCGTCTTCGAGCGCGCCGACAAGCCCGGCGGCCTGCTGCGCTACGGCATCCCCGAGTTCAAGATGGAGAAGTCGGTCCTCGACCGCCGGCTCGCGCAGATGGAGGCCGAGGGCACCCGCTTCCGCAACGGCGTCGACGTCGGCACCGACATCACGGGCCAGCAGCTGCGGGACCGGTACGACGCGGTGGTCCTCGCCCTCGGCGCGACGGTCCCGCGCGACCTGTCGGTGCCCGGGCGCGAGCTCGGCGGCATCCACCAGGCGATGGACTACCTCCCGCAGGGCAACCGGGCGGCACTCGGCGAGGACGTGCCCGACCAGATCCTCGCCACCGGCAAGCACGTCGTCGTCATCGGCGGCGGCGACACCGGCGCCGACTGCATCGGCACGGCGCACCGCCAGGGGGCTGCGTCGGTCACGAGCCTCGAGATCATGCCCCAGCCCGGTGAGGACCGCCCCGCGAACCAGCCCTGGCCGACCTACCCGATGCTCTACCGCGTCGCCAGCGCGCACGAGGAGGGCGGCGAGCGGATCTACGCCGTCAGCACGACCGAGTTCGTCGGCGACGACGACGGCAACGTCGCCGCGCTGCGCCTCACCGAGGTCGAGCTCGTCGACGGCAGGCTGACCCCGAAGCCGGGGACCGAGCGCGAGATCCCGGCCCAGCTGGTCCTGTTCGCCATGGGCTTCCTCGGCCCGGAGGGGCCCGGTGTCGTCGAGCAGCTCGGCGTCGACCTCGACGAGCGCAGCAACGTCCGGCGCGACAAGACCTTCATGAGCTCGGTGCCGGGGGTCTTCGTCGCCGGTGACGCCGGGCGCGGCCAGTCCCTCATCGTCTGGGCCATCGCGGAGGGTCGCGCGGCCGCCGCAGGCGTCGACGCGTGGCTCACCGGGTCGTCCTCGTTGCCGCGTCCGATCGGCCCCGACGACCGGCCGCTGGCCGTCTGAGCCGTCCGTCCCACCCGACACCGAGGGGGTTCGTCCACGGGGCGAACCCCCTTGGTGACTCAGGTCACAGCCCCCCTAAGGTTGCCCCATGCGCCGCGCCAAGATCGTCTGCACGATCGGACCCAAGACCTCCTCGCCCCAGCAGCTGCGCGCCCTCGTGGACGCCGGCATGGACGTGGCCCGCCTCAACCTCTCGCACGGCGACCACTCCGTGCACGAGCAGGTGTACCGCGACGTCCGCGCGGCGAGCGACGAGTCCGGCCGCGCCGTCGGCATCCTCGTCGACCTGCAGGGTCCGAAGATCCGCACCGGCCGTTTCGGCGAGGGGCCCGTCGCCCTGAGCGTCGGCCAGCGCTTCACCATCACGACGCGTGACGTCGTCGGCGACGAGTCCATCGTCGGCACGACGTACAAGGGCCTGCCCGGTGACGTGCAGCCCGGGGACCTCATGCTCATCGACGACGGCAAGGTCATGCTGCGTGCCGTGGACGTCAGCGACACCGACGTCCTCGCCGAGACGGTCGTGCCGGGCGAGGTGAGCAACAACAAGGGCATCAACCTGCCGGGTGTCGCCGTCAGCGTCCCGGCCCTGTCGGAGAAGGACCGCGAGGACCTGCGGTTCGCGATGCGCCTGGGCGTCGACCTCATCGCCCTGTCGTTCGTCCGGTCGGCCGACGACATCGCCGACGTCCACGCGATCATGGACGAGTTCGGGTACCGCCTGCCCGTCATCGCCAAGATCGAGAAGCCGCAGGCCGTCGAGAACCTCGAGGCGATCGTCCGGGCGTTCGACGGCATCATGGTCGCCCGTGGTGACCTCGGCGTCGAGATGCCGCTCGAGGACGTCCCGATCGTGCAGAAGACCGCGATCGAGCTGGCCCGGCGCGAGGCCAAGCCGGTCATCGTCGCGACGCAGGTGCTCGAGTCGATGATCGAGAACCCCCGCCCGACGCGCGCCGAGGCCTCCGACGCCGCCAACGCGGTCCTCGACGGTGCCGACGCGCTCATGCTCTCGGGCGAGACGTCGGTGGGCGCCTGGCCCATCGAGGCCGTGCGGACCATGGCCCGGATCATCGAGTCCACCGAGGAGCACGGCTACGACAAGATCGCGCGGATGAAGACCAACCCCAAGACCGTCGGGGGAGCCGTCACCAAGGCCGCGGTCGAGATCGGCGAGGTCGTCGACGCGAGGTTCCTCATCACCTTCAGCGAGACCGGCGGGTCGGCCAAGCGGATGGCACGACTGCGCCCGCGCCTGCCGATGCTGACCTTCACCTCCGAGCAGCGGGTCCGCTCGCAGCTCGCCCTCGTCTGGGGCATCGAGACCTACCTCGTGCCGCGGATGCATCACACCGACCAGTTCGCGATGCAGGTCGACCTCAAGCTCATCCCGGAGGGGCGTGTCCCCGAGGGCGACCACGTCGTCATCGTCGCCGGGTCGCCCCCCGGCATCCCCGGCTCGACGAACGCGCTGCGGGTCCACCGCGTCGGTGACGCCGTCCACCGTCGGGCGCCCGCGTACCGCCCGGAGGAGGTCACCGGCTGAGCCGGTCCGTCGACGCACCCGAGGGCCGGTGCCCGCCATGGCGGACACCGGCCCTCGACCGTCCGCCGGTATGCTGGCCCGGCACTCCGGCCGGGGTGGTGGAATGGCAGACACGGGGCACTCAAAATGCTCTGGCCGCAAGGCCGTGCGGGTTCGAGTCCCGCCCTCGGCACCGCACGACGGGCACGTCTCGCAGCGCGTGACACCCGTTGCCTGCCGGCGCGTGCGGCCACCGGCCCGAAACGTCCGCGAAACCTGCCCCCGGCTACGCTGTGACGCGTGACCAGCGAGCAGAGCACCGACGAGAGCACGACTCCCAAGCCCCGCCCGACGAAGGCCGCCCCGGCGGCCGAGGACGTGCCGGCTTCGGCACCCACCCCGGCTCCGGCGTCCGGCACCACCCGCATCCTCGTCGCCGAGGACGAGGCGCTGATCCGTCTCGACCTCGTCGAGATGCTCGGGGAGCAGGGCTACGAGGTCGTCGGCCAGGCCAGCAACGGCGAGCAGGCCGTGACCCTGGCCAAGGAGCTCGCGCCCGACCTCGTCATCATGGACGTCAAGATGCCGGTCCTCGACGGCCTCTCGGCCGCCGAGCAGCTGCACGAGACGAAGGCGTGCCCGGTCATCATGCTGACTGCCTTCTCCCAGACCGAGCTCGTCGAGCGGGCCCGGGACGCCGGTGTCATGGCCTACATCGTCAAGCCGTTCACGGCCGACGACCTGCGCCCGGCCATCGACATCGCCACGTCCCGCTGGCAGGAGCTCAAGGCCCTCGAGGCCGAGATCGCCGACCTCGGCGAGCGCCTCGAGACCCGCAAGCTCGTCGACCGCGCCAAGGGCGTGCTCATGTCCCAGCTCAAGCTGTCCGAGTCGGATGCGTTCCGGTGGATCCAGAAGACCGCGATGGACCGTCGCCTCGGGATGAAAGAGGTCGCCGAGGCCGTCATCAACGGCTTCCCGGCGTCGTGACGTCCTGACCGCCGCAGATCCTCCGTGAAGGCAGGTCACGACACGGTCACCGATCGCCGAGAGTCCGTGACCTTCCGAGGGGATGGGCCTAGTCTCCGTGTCAGCCCTCACACGAGGGAAGAGTGACATCAGGAGGACACCCGTGCGTTCCACCCTCAAGTTCGTCGTGCCGGTCGCGGTCGCGGCGCTGACTCTCGGTGCCTGTGGCACCAAGGGCGGCGACACCACGGCCGGCAGCGGCGGGTCGGCCAAGGCGGCTTGCGACCAGAAGATCGGCATGTTCGGTGCCCTCACCGGGCCCAACGCCAACCTGGGCATCTACATCCAGAACGGCGTCAACCTGGCGCTCGACGACTACAACAAGAAGCACGCGGACTGCAAGGTCACCCTGGAGAACTACGACTCGCAGGGCGACCCGACGCAGGCGCCGGCGCTGGCCAAGAAGGCGATCGACGACAAGAAGGTCGTCGGCATCGTCGGTCCGGCCTTCTCCGGTGAGTCCAAGGCCGCCGACCCGGCCTTCAACGAGGCGGGCCTCGTCACCATCACGCCGTCGGCCACCAACCCCAAGCTGGCCGACAACGGCTGGAAGACCTTCTTCCGGGTGCTCGGCAACGACGCCACGCAGGGCCCGGCCGCGGCCAAGTACATCAAGGACACGCTCAAGGCCGCGAAGCCGTTCGTCATCGACGACGCCTCCGAGTACGGCAAGGGCCTGGCCGACATCGTGCGCCAGGACCTCGGCTCGGCCGTCGTCGGCAACGACACCATCCAGCAGAAGCAGACCGACTTCAGCGCCTCCGTCACCAAGGTGAAGTCCTCGGGCGCCGACGCGCTCTTCTTCGGCGGGTACTCGCCGGAGGCCGCGCCGCTCGTCAAGCAGCTGCGCGACGCCGGCTGGAAGGGCACCTTCGTCGCCGCCGACGGTGTCAAGGACCAGTCGTTCATCGACAACGCCGGCCCCGCGGCCGACGGCGCCGTCGTCACCTGCCCGTGCGTGCCTGCCGACATCGCGCCCGACTTCGCCAAGGCCTACAAGGCGAAGTACAACCAGGACCCCAACACCTACTCGGGTGAGGGCTACGACGCCGCGACGATCCTCCTCGACGGCATCGCGGCCGGGAAGAACCGCGAGACCATGGTCGACTTCGTCAAGTCCTACGACAAGAAGGGCGTCACGAAGCAGCTGAAGTTCGACGCCAAGGGCGAGTCCTCGGACATCAAGGTCTTCGCCTACAAGGTCTCGGGCGGCAAGTTCACGCCCGTGGGAGAGATCAAGTAGGACGGGCGCCATCGTCAGGGGGGCGGTCGGAGCACTATGCTCCGGCCGCCCTTCGTTCGGCTGATGCCCGACCTGTGACCCCTCCCCTCGCACCCGGCCCAGGAGGTCTTGGATGCAGTACCTGTTGGAAAACTTCTTCTCGCTGACCGTCACCGGCACGACGCTCGGCGCCGTCTACGCCCTCGTCGCCCTCGGCTACACCCTCGTCTACGGCGTGTTGCGACTGATCAACTTCGCGCACTCCGAGGTCTTCATGTACGGCACGTTCGCCTCCCTGTGGGTCGTCGTCCTCCTCGGCGGCAAGGGCGGCAGCAGCGTCGGCCAGGTGATCTTCTGGGTCGCCATGATGTTCGTCGCCGCGATGCTCGTGTCCGGGCTCATCGCGGTGCTGCTCGAGCGGGTGGCCTACCGCCCGCTGCGCAAACGCAACGCCCCGCCCCTCATCGCCCTGATCTCCGCCATCGGCGCCTCGTTCGTGCTCTCCGAGATCATGGGCCTGCGCCAGCAGATCACCGGGGTGTTCGGGCTCGACACACCGCTGCGCACCTACGTCGCGAACTCGCGCAACAACACCGGCATGCCCGAGATCATCTCGCCGCAGCCGGTGTTCACCCTGGGCGACTACCAGGTCACCAACGTCGACATCCTCGTCGTCGTCGGGGCGATCGCGATCATGGTGGTCCTCGACCAGTTCGTGAAGCGCTCGCGCCTCGGCCGCGGCATCCGCGCCGTCGCCATGGACCCCGAGTCCGCCGCGCTCATGGGCGTCAACCGCGACCGCGTCATCCAGGTGACCTTCCTCGTCGGCGGCGTCATGGCCGGAGCCGCGGCCGTCTTCTACATGCTGAAGATCGGCATCACCCGCTACGACGCCGGCTTCATCCTCGGCGTCAAGGCGTTCACGGCGGCCGTCCTCGGCGGCATCGGCAACCTGCGCGGTGCGCTGCTCGGTGGTTTCGTCCTCGGCCTCGCCGAGAACTACGGCTCCGCGCTGGTGGGCACCCAGTGGAAGGACGTCGTCGCGTTCGTCCTCCTCGTGCTCATCCTGCTCTTCCGGCCCACCGGCCTGCTCGGTGAGTCCCTCGGAAAGGCGCGCGCATGAGCACGACGACCGCCACCACCACGCCCCGCCGGCCCGGTTTCCGGCAGCGCATCGACGGCCTGCCCAGGGGCGCCAAGATCGGCCTCTGGGTGCTCTTCGCGCTGTTCCTGTTCCTGCTGCCGATGCTCAACATCCCGATCATCACCACCGAGGGCTCGGACTTCGGCGGGGTGCTCTTCACCGTCGCCACGTACGTGCTCGTCGCCCTCGGCCTCAACATCGTCGTCGGTTACGCCGGCCTGCTCGACCTCGGCTACGTCGGCTTCTACGCGATCGGTGCCTACACCGTGGGCGTCCTGAGCGCCGAGCACGCGTCGCTGTCGTGGGTCGTCGTCGTGCCGATCGCGATCGTCGTCGCGATGATCTCGGGCGTCATCCTCGGTGCGCCGACGCTGCGCGTGCGTGGTGACTACCTGGCCATCGTGACGCTCGGCTTCGGTGAGATCGTGCGCCTGACCCTGGTGAACTCGCAGTGGCTCGGCGGCGCCCAGGGCATCTCGGACATCCCGAAGCCCCCGGGCCTGGAGCTGTTCAAGGTGCCGAGCATCGACTGGAGCACAGGTGCACCGGTCATCGACCTCGACACCACGTCGACGTTCCTCAAGTTCGGCATCACCGACTTCATCCCGTACTACTGGCTCGCGCTGGCGGTCATCGGCCTCGTGCTGCTGTTCGACGTTCTCGTCAAGGGCAGCCGCGTCGGCCGGGCCTGGGAGGCCACCCGTGAGGACGAGGACGCGGCAGAGCTCATGGGGGTGCCCACCTTCCGGTTCAAGCTGCTCGCCTTCGCCCTCGGCGCCGCCATCGGCGGCCTGTCGGGTGCACTCTTCGCGACGAAGTCCGGGTTCATCAACCCGCAGAGCTTCGAGCTGCTGCTGTCGATCCTCTTCATCGCGGCCGTCGTCGTCGGCGGAGCGGGCAACCGGGTCGGCGTCATCCTCGGCGCCATCGTCGTCAGCTACTTCCCGGAGCGCTTCCGTGAGTTCGCCGACTACCGCGTCCTCGTCTTCGGTCTCGCGCTCATGCTGCTCGCGATCTTCCGTCCGCAGGGCATCCTGCCCCCACGGCGTACGATCCGGGCCAAGCGGGCCGACGAGAGAGAGCACGTCCTCGAGGAGGGAGAAGCCAGTGTCTGAGCCCACCAGCCCCGACGACGCCCGTGCCACGACCCGCGAGCCGACGCTCGAGGAGACGCACGAGGGGACGCAGACGGTCGAGCCGGTGCAGGACGTGCAGCCGCTCGCCGACCCGGCCGACGAGGTCACCGAGATCAACCCCGACGTCGACATCGCGCCCGAGGACATCGGGCCGAGCGTCGCCGAGGGGGAGCGCCTCCTCGAGGTCGACGACGTGACCCTTCGCTTCGGCGGCGTCGTCGCTCTCAACGAGGTGAGCTTCCACATCAACAAGGGCGAGATCCTCGGCCTCATCGGACCGAACGGTGCCGGCAAGACGACGTGCTTCAACGTCATGACCGGCGTCTACCAGCCGACCTCCGGCGGCGTCCGGTTCCTCGGCGAGCCCCTGGGCAAGCGGAAGAAGTTCCAGATCACCAAGCTGGGCATCGCGCGAACCTTCCAGAACATCCGGCTGTTCGCGAACATGACGGCCCTCGAGAACGTGCTCGTCGGTGTCGACGCGCACCACTCGACCGGCGTCGGGTCCGCGATGTTCCGCCTCCCGCGGCACCGCCGCGAGGAGACCCAGGGCCACGCCCGGGCGATGGAGCTGCTCGAGTTCATGGGACTCGACGGCAAGGCGGACGAGCTGGCGCGCAACCTCCCGTACGGCGACCAGCGTCGTCTCGAGATCGCGCGCGCCCTCGCCACCAACCCGCAGCTGCTCTGCCTCGACGAGCCGGCCGCCGGCTTCAACCCGGCCGAGAAGGCCCGGCTCATGGAGCTCATCCGCACGATCCGCGACCAGGGCTACACCGTCCTGCTCATCGAGCACGACATGAAGCTGGTCATGGGCGTGACCGACCGGATCGTCGTGCTCGAGTTCGGCCGCAAGATCGCCGAGGGCTCGCCCGCGGAGATCCGCGACAACCCGGCGGTCATCGCCGCCTACCTGGGAGTGGATGAGGAAGATGCTTCTTGAGGTCAACGGCCTGTGTGTCAACTACGGGCGCATCGAGGCCATCCGCGACATCAGCTTCACCGTCGAGGAGGGTGAGATCGTCACCCTCATCGGCGCCAACGGCGCGGGCAAGACGACGACGATGAAGACGATCTCGGGCCTGCGCCCGGTGCGCGCCGGCTCGGTCGTCTTCGACGGCAAGGACATCACGTCGACGCCGTCGCACGAACGACCGGTTCTCGGCATCTCGCAGTCGCCCGAGGGTCGTGGCTGCTTCGTCGGCATGACGGTGATGGAGAACCTCGAGATGGGCACGTACGCGCGCCCGGACCGCAAGAGCAAGGCGGTCCGTGACGACCTCGACCGCGTCTTCGAGCTGTTCCCCCGGCTCAAGGAGCGCAGCAACCAGGCCGCCGGCTCGATGTCCGGTGGCGAGCAGCAGATGCTGGCGATGGGGCGCGCCCTCATGGCCAAGCCGAAGCTGCTGCTCCTCGACGAGCCGTCGATGGGCTTGGCGCCCAAGCTGATCCAGCAGATCTTCGACATCGTCACGGAGATCAACAGCCAGGGCACCACGGTCCTGCTCGTGGAGCAGAACGCGGCACAGGCGCTGAAGCGCTCGCACCGCGCCTACATCCTCGAGACCGGTGAGATCGTCCGCGAGGGCACCGGCAGCGAGCTGGCGGCCGACCCGGCCGTCAAGGCCGCCTACCTCGGCGGCTGACCCGGGCCCGTTCGGCCACCCTCCCGCCGGGGGCGTCACGCAGCGCGTGGCGCCCCCGACGGCCGTCCGGCGTCCGTCGTGCACCGACGCCCGGGGGGTGCCCTTCCGCCGGTGGTCCGTTGGCCGTAGTGTCTGCCGGGTGGCCTCGGGGAGGACCGGATGGCGATCGGAGGGACGATGGGGCGAGCGGGTGTGTCCGTGCGGAGGGTCGACGAGACGCTGCACTCGAGGTTCATCGAGCTGTGGATCGCCCACCGGATCGAGGGCGGCACGACGCCCGAGGCCGCCCAGCGCCTCGCTCTCGACGGCACGCTGCGACACGCGCTGCAGCGCGAGGACATCTGCGCCTTCATCGCGTTCACCGGTGACGAGGCCTCCGGGTACGTGGTTCTCGCCGACTCGACGCGTAGCCTCCTCGTCGACTCGCCCTGCGTGTCCATCGACATGCTCTTCGTCCTACCGGAGCACCGACGCCAGGGCGTGGCGCGCGCGCTGCTGACGGCGGCGGCGCGGTACGCCGACCGACAGGGCGCCGAGCACCTCGCGAGCACCGTGCCCGCCGGCGACCGGGAGGCCAACCGGTTCTTCGCCCGTCTCGGCTTCGCCGCCGAGACCGTGCGCCGAGTGGCGACGTCGGCCACCGTCCAGCGCAAGCTCGCCGGCGAGCCGACACCGCGCTCGCAACGCGTCGGGCTCGAGCAGGTGCTCAGGCGCCGCCGCGACCTGCGACGCGAGCCCCACGGCCCCGGCCAGGCCCGGCACCCGCGGCACCGCGGCCCGCAGGTCGCGGGCTGATCACCCCGCGCCTGCGCTGGGGCGGCGGGTGGTCACGACCCCGGTGCGGCGTCGCGCAGCAGGCAGGTGATGCGCGAGGTGCACACGCGTCGCCCGCCCTCGTCGACGACGACGACCTCGTAGCTGACGAGCGTCCGCCCGGCGCTGAGGACGGTGGCGGTGCCGGTCACGACGCCGGAGCGCGCGGCCCGGTGGTGCGTGGCGTTGATGTCGAGGCCGACCGCGACGCGGCCGGGGCCCGCGTGCAGCGCCGCCCCGATGGAGCCCAAACTCTCGGCGAGGACGACGCTCGCGCCACCGTGGAGCAGCCCGTAGGGCTGGGTGTTGCCGGCCACCGGCATCGTCGCCACGAGGCGTTCCGGGCTGGCCTCGACGACCTCGATGCCCATCCGCTCGAGGAGCGTGCCCGCCGCCATGTCGCGCATCACCTGGAGCGCCGTGTCGTGCGCGGTGTCGTGGGCGGTGTCGTGCGCTGCCTCGTGCGTGGTGCCGTGCGCTGCCGCGGGCGCGGTGTCGTGCGCGGCCTCGCCGGCTGTCTCTGCGGGCGCAGGTGCGGCTGCCGAGGTGGCGAGGTCCTCGCCGGTGCTGGGGTCGGTCATGCCGGCGATCGTATGCCGCGTGCGGCGTCGGGGCGCCGTCGGCCACGACGCCGTGCCCGGGGTCACGGCGTCGGTGCCCGCCACTAGGGTTGCCACCGTGAGCCGACTTCTCCTCCTCGACGGACACTCGCTGGCCTACCGCGCGTTCTTCGCGCTCCCGGCCGAGAACTTCTCGACGAGCACCGGCCAGCACACCAACGCCGTGTACGGCTTCACCTCGATGCTCATCAACATGCTGCGCGACGAGGAGCCGACGCACGTGGCGGTGGCCTTCGACAAGTCGCGCCAGACCTTCCGCACCGAGGAGTACGCCGAGTACAAGGCGGGCCGCGCCCGTACGCCCGACGAGTTCCAGGGGCAGCTGCCGCTCGTCAAGGAAGTCCTCGACGCGCTGCGCATCACCTACGTCGAGCTCGACGGCTACGAGGCCGACGACATCATCGCCACCATCGCGACCGCGGCGGGCGGCGAGGGTCTCGAGGTGCTCATCTGCTCGGGCGACCGCGACACGTTCCAGCTCGTCGACGACAACGTCACGATCCTCTACCCGGTCCGGGGCGTCTCCGAGGTGTGGCGCATGGGCCCGGCGCAGATCGAGGAGAAGTACGGGGTCCCGCCCACTCGGTACAGCGACCTCGCTGCGATGGTCGGCGAGAGCTCCGACAACCTGCCCGGTGTCCCGGGGGTCGGGCCCAAGACGGCCGCCAAGTGGATCACCCAGTTCGGCGACCTCGACGGCGTCGTCGCCGGGATCGACCAGATCAAGGGCAAGGCCGGCGAGGCGCTCCGCCAGCACCTCGACCAGGTGCTGCGCAACCGGCGCCTCAACCAGCTCGTCCGCGACGCCCCGGTCGGCGTCGGGGTCGCCGACCTCCAGCGCCACCAGTGGGCGCGCGAGGAGGTCCACGAGGTCTTCGACCGGCTCGAGTTCCGGGTCCTGCGCGACCGGCTCTTCGCCTCCGTGGAGGCGGCCGAGCCCGAGGCCGAGCAGGGCTTCGACGTCGAGGGCGTGCTGCTCGCGCCGGAGCAGGTCGCCGACTGGGTCGCCGCGCACCTGCCCGCCGGTCAGCGGGCCGGGCTGTCGGTGACCGGCACGTGGGCCCGCGGCACGGGGGACGCCACGGGTCTGGCGGTCGCCGCGCCGGACGGTTCGGCCGCCTGGATCGACCTGACGACCCTGCCCGACGAGGGCGAGACCTCCGTGGCCTCGTGGCTGGAGGACCCGGAGCGGCCCAAGGCGATGCACGACGCCAAGGGACCGATCGAGGCGCTGACCGCCAGGGGCTTCACGCTGGCGGGGCTCACGAGCGACACGCAGCTCGCGGCCTACCTCGTCAAGCCCGACCAGCGCACCTACCACCTCGACGACCTCGTCCTGCGCCAGCTCAAGCGCGAGCTGAGCGGCAGCGCGCCCGCCGAGGGGCAGGGAATGCTCGACTTCGGTGGTGACGCCGACGAGAAGGCCGCCGCGCAGGAGATGGTCCGGGCCACAGCGGTCCGCGACCTCGCCGCGGCTCTCGACGAGCAGCTCGCGGCGACCGGCGGCACCGAGCTGCTCGCCGACATCGAGCTGCCCCTCATCGACGTGCTCGCCCGGATGGAGCGCACCGGCATCGCCGTCGACGCCCCGGGCCTCGACGCGCTCGAGACGGACTTCGCCGCCAAGGTTGCCCAGGCGCAGGAGGATGCGTGGGACGCCATCGGCGGCAACCGCATCAACCTCGGCTCGCCGAAGCAGCTGCAGGAGGTGCTCTTCGGCGACCTCAACATGCCGAAGACCAAGAAGACCAAGACGGGCTACACGACCGACGCCGACGCGCTCGCCGACCTCTTCGCCAGGACCGAGCACCCGTTCCTCGAGGCGCTGCTGCGCCACCGCGACGCCGCGCGCCTGCGTGTCACCGTCGAGGGCCTGCAGAAGTCGGTGTCCGACGACGGCCGGATCCACACGACGTACCTGCAGACCATCGCCGCGACCGGGCGGCTGTCCTCCACCGAGCCGAACCTGCAGAACGTGCCGATCCGCACCGAGGAGGGTCGCCGCATCCGCGAGCTGTTCGTCGTCAACGACGGCTACGAGGCGCTCATGTCGGCCGACTACTCCCAGATCGAGATGCGCGTCATGGCCCACCTGTCCGGTGACGCCGGGCTCATCGAGGCCTTCCGCACCGGTGAGGACCTGCACAAGTTCGTCGGGTCGCGGGTGTTCAACGTCGAGCCCGACGACGTCACGCCCGCGATGCGCTCGAAGGTCAAGGCCATGTCGTACGGGCTGGCCTACGGCCTGTCGGCGTACGGCTTGTCCAAGCAGCTGACGATCAGCACCGAGGAGGCCCGCGGCCTCATGGACGGCTACTTCGAGCGGTTCGGCGGGGTCAGCGCGTACCTGCGCGACGTCGTGGCCGAGGCCCGCGGAACGGGTTACACCGCAACGATGCTCGGGCGTCGTCGCTACCTTCCGGACCTCACGTCCGACAACCGGCAGCGTCGCGAGGCCGCCGAGCGCATGGCCCTCAACGCGCCGATCCAGGGCTCGGCCGCGGACATCATGAAGGTCGCGATGATCGGCGTCGACCGGGCGCTGGCGGCGGCGGGCGCGAGGTCCCGCATCCTGCTGCAGGTCCACGACGAGCTCGTCCTCGAGGTGGCGGCGGGGGAGCGCGACGACGTCGAGAAGCTCGTCCGCCACGAGATGGGCAACGCCGCACCGATGGACGTCCCGCTCGACGTCAACGTCGGGGTCGGCCGCTCCTGGCACGACGCCGCCCACTGACGCGGCGGCTGCGCTCGCGGGCCGAGCCCGCCGGACCCGCGGCGGCCGCCGACACGTCAGGAGCGTTCACAGACGAAGACCGCGGTGCCGGGCAGGACCCGACCGCGCAGGGGCGACCAACCGCCCCACGGCTCCTCGTGGCCGTCCGGCCACTCCGGCTCGACGACGTCGACCAGCCGCAGACCCGCCGCCGCGATCTCGCGCACGCGGTCGCCCAGGGTCCGGTGGTGCTCGACGTAGGTGGCCCGGCCCGAGGCGTCCTGCTCGACGTAGGGCGTCCGGTCGAAGTAGGACTGGATCGCGGTGAGCCCGCGCGGCCCGGGGTCGTCGGGGAAGGCCCAGCGGACCGGGTGCGTCGTGGAGAAGACGAAGCGCCCGCCAGGACGCAGGACGCGCGCCGTCTCGGCCATGACGACGTCGGAGTCGGCGACGAACGGCACGACCCCGTACGCGGTGAACACCACGTCGAAGGACGCGTCGGCGAACGGCAGCGCGCGCCCGTCGCACTGGACGAACGGGACGCGCTCAGGGGCGTCCGGCGGGAGCGTGCCGTTGACACGCAGCCCCGTCGCGACCATGCCGGCCGACAGGTCGGTCGCGACGACGCGGGCTCCACGGGTCGCGAGCCACCGCGAGCACTGGCCCGAGCCGGCGCCGATCTCGAGCACGTCGCGACCGGCCGGGTCGCCGAGCAGCCCCGCATCCTCCTCGCGCAGCCGCTCGGGGCCCCAGACGAAGTCGGTGTCGCCGAGGAAGGCGCCGTGCTCGGCGTGGTAGCCGGGCGCCTCGGCGTCCCACCAGGTGCGGTTGGCGGTGGCGGTCTCGCCCGGGTCCGCGGCGCGGCGGGTGGCCTCGGTCGGGACGCCGCCGGGCGTGCTCATCGGGTGCTCCCTGTCTTTTGACCGGATGCTGACAGCGCCGATAGGATTGCCGGGCGCACACGACTGTGTGCGCTCAATGTTGAACCAGCCCACACGACCTCCGGCCCCCGAGCCCGGTGCTCACCGCCGCGAGGTCTCCAACGTAACTGTCCACAATCGGAGTTCCTACTACATGACTGCCAACACGGTCGAGAAGACCGCTCCTGAGGTCGCCATCAACGACATCGGCTCTCAGGAAGACATCCTTGCCGCGATCGACGCGACCATCAAGGACTTCAACGACGGCGACATCGTCGAGGGTCGCATCGTCAAGGTCGACCGGGACGAGGTCCTGCTCGACATCGGCTACAAGACCGAGGGCGTCATCCCCTCGCGCGAGCTGAGCATCAAGCACGACGTCGACCCGTCCGAGATCGTCGGCGTCGGCGACGAGGTCGAGGCGCTCGTCCTCCAGAAGGAGGACAAGGAGGGTCGCCTGATCCTGTCCAAGAAGCGCGCCCAGTACGAGCGCGCCTGGGGCACGATCGAGAAGATCAAGGAGGAGGACGGCGTCGTCACCGGCACCGTCATCGAGGTCGTCAAGGGTGGCCTCATCCTCGACATCGGCCTGCGCGGCTTCCTGCCGGCCTCCCTCGTCGAGATGCGCCGCGTCCGCGACCTCCAGCCCTACGTCGGCAAGGAGATCGAGGCCAAGATCATCGAGCTCGACAAGAACCGCAACAACGTGGTCCTGTCGCGCCGTGCGTGGCTCGAGCAGACGCAGTCCGAGGTGCGCACGACGTTCCTCAAGGAGCTCCAGAAGGGCCAGGTCCGTCAGGGCGTCGTGTCCTCCATCGTCAACTTCGGTGCGTTCGTGGACCTCGGCGGCGTCGACGGTCTCGTCCACGTGTCCGAGCTGTCGTGGAAGCACATCGACCACCCGTCCGAGGTCGTCGAGGTCGGCACCGAGGTCACCGTCGAGGTGCTCGACGTCGACATGGACCGCGAGCGTGTCTCCCTGTCGCTCAAGGCGACGCAGGAGGACCCGTGGCAGCACTTCGCCCGGACCCACGCGATCGGCCAGGTCGTCCCGGGCAAGGTCACCAAGCTCGTCCCGTTCGGCGCGTTCGTCCGCGTCGAGGACGGAATCGAGGGCCTCGTGCACATCTCCGAGCTCGCCGAGCGCCACGTCGAGCTGCCCGAGCAGGTCGTCAACGTCGGTGACGAGATCTTCGTCAAGGTCATCGACATCGACCTCGAGCGCCGTCGCATCTCGCTGTCGCTCAAGCAGGCCAACGACGAGTCGGTCCCGGTGTCGGAGTTCGACCCGACCCTCTACGGCATGGCCGCCGAGTACGACGAGCAGGGCAACTACAAGTACCCCGAGGGCTTCGACCCGGAGACGAACGAGTGGCTCGAGGGCTTCGAGGCCCAGCGCGAGAAGTGGGAGCGGCAGTACGCCGAGGCCCACGCTCGCTGGGAGGCCCACAAGACGCAGGTCGAGGCCGCGCACAAGGCCGACGCCGAGGCTGCGTCCGGGGCCGGCACGTCGACGTCCTACTCGTCGGCGACCGGTGACCAGCACGGTGACGAGCAGCGCAACGCGCCGGCTCCCGCCGAGGGCACCCTCGCCTCCGACGAGGCTCTCGCGGCGCTCCGCGAGAAGCTGACGGGCAACTGAGCCGACGCTCTGACGCCACCGACGCTGTCGCGTCGACGGGGCCCCGGACCACACGGTCCGGGGCCCCGTCGCATGTCCGTCGGCCGCCGGGGCAGCGGCACGGCGTCGGACCACGACCGTTCACCGTCCGGCCGAAAACCGGACGCGTCAAAGCCGCAATCCGTCGCCCCGCTTGGTTACGTTGACGGGGTGCAGTCACCGGCGACAGAGACACCGACCGAGCCGCGCGCACCGGCGGGTCCGCCCCAGCCGGTCGGACCGGCGCCGCGACGCTCGAGCGGCAGGGCGTGGGAGTGGACGCTGGCGGCGCTCCTGCTCCTGCCCAACCTCGTCCTCCTCGTCGTCTTCACCTACCGGCCGCTCCTCGACAACATCCGGCTCTCGTTCACCGACTGGAACATCAGCTCGCCCGTCGCGGGCGGCGTGGGCCTGGCCAACTACGTCGAGTGGTTCGGCCGCGACGACACCCGCCTCATCCTGCGCAACACCGTCGTGTTCACGCTGGCGACCGTCGGCATCTCGATGGCGCTCGGGCTCGCCTTCGCCCTGCTGCTCGACCAGCGGCTCAAGGGCCGCAACGTCGTGCGCTCGGTCGTCTTCGCCCCGTTCGTCATCTCCGGGGCCGCCATCGGCATCGCCTTCCAGTTCGTCTTCGACCCGAACTACGGGCTGATCCGCGACCTGCTGGCCCGCTTCGGGGTCACCGTGCCCGACTTCTACCAGCAGCCCGGGTGGGCGCTGTTCATGGTGACCGTCACCTACATCTGGAAGAACCTCGGCTACACCTTCGTCATCTACCTCGCCGCCCTGCAGGGCCGGCGCGCCGACCTCGACGAGGCGGCCGAGATCGACGGCGCGTCGCCCTGGACGCACCTGCGTCGCGTCCTGCTGCCGCAGCTGCGGCCGACGACGTTCTTCCTGTCGATCACCGTGCTGCTCAACTCCGTCCAGGTCTTCGACATCATCAACGTCATGACCCGGGGAGGGCCCGCCGGCAACGGCACGACCACGCTCGTCTACCAGGTGTACCAGGAGACGTTCGTCAACCAGCGCGCCGGGTACGGCGCCACGGTGGCGACGGTCATGTTCCTCATCCTCCTCGCGATCACCGTCATCCAGGTCAGGGTCATGGACAGGGGGCGCACGCCATGAGCACGCCGGCGATCATCGGCACCGTCGACGACGACGAGGTGCGCCCGACACGGGGACTCGGCCGGCGAGGCCGCCGCCGGGAGGCGGCCCACGGCACCGAGACCTCGGCCCACCACCGCGGACCGCTCATGACCGCGCTCGGCTACGCCGGGATGGTGCTCGTCGTCCTCTTCATCGCGGTGCCGCTCTTCTGGATCCTCATCACCTCCTTCAAGGAGCGCGGTGACATCTACGTGCGTCCGGCGCAGTGGTGGCCGCGGCCGGCCACGAGCGCGAACTACCACGACGTCACGACGCGCATCCCGTTCTTCGCCTACGTGCGCAACTCGGTCATCATCACCTCGGCCACCGCCGCGGCCAAGATCGTCCTCGGCGTGCTCAGCGCCTACGCCCTGTCCCTGCTGCGGTTCCCCGGACGCGGCGTCGTCTTCCTCGTCGTCATCGCGGCGCTCATGGTGCCGAACCAGATCACGGTCATCAGCAACTACGCCCTCGTCGCACAGCTCGGGTGGCGAAACACCTTCCAGGGCATCATCATCCCGCTCGCCGGGGTCGCCTTCGGCACCTTCCTCATGCGCAACCAGTTCCTCAGCCTGCCGGGGGAGATCATCGAGGCGGCCCGCCTCGACGGCGCCGGCCCGATGAAGCTGTTGTGGCGCGTCGTCATGCCGATGTCCTGGCCGACGCTCGTCGCCTTCTCACTCATCACCGTCGTCAACGAGTGGAACGAGTACCTCTGGCCGTTCCTCATGTCCGACGACGAGAGCACCGCACCGCTGCCGGTCGGCCTGACGTTCCTGCAGAACAACGACGGCGTCACCAACTGGGGCCCGGTCATGGCCGGCACCGTCCTCGCGATGCTGCCGATCCTCGTCCTGTTCCTCTTCCTCCAGCGGCAGATGATCAAGGGCCTCACCGCCGGCGCGGTCAAGAGCTGAGCGGTTCGCGCCGAGCCCGCACGGCCGGACACCGGCCCCACGGATCCCACACCACCACAGGGAAGGCACCTCACGAATGAACGAGTTCTCACGCGACCTGTCCCGGCGCGGCTTCCTCGGCCTCGCCGGCATCGCCGGGGTCGCAGGTCTGGCCGCGTGCGCAGGGACCGGCACGGCTCCCTCGAGCGGCGGCAACGGCGGCGGCTCGAGCAACACCATCGAGTTCTGGAGCAACCATCCCGGAAACAGCAAGCCGGTCGAGCAGCAGATCATCGCGGCGTTCGAGAAGGCGCACGCCGGGCTCAAGGTCAAGCTCGTCGACGCCGGCAAGAACTACGAGGAGGTCGCGCAGAAGTTCAACGCCTCCCTCGCCGGCGGGCAGCTGCCCGACGTCGTCGTCGTCTCGGACGTGACGTGGTTCAACTTCGCCCTCAACAAGCAGCTCACGCCGCTCGACGACCTCCTGTCGGCGGCGAAGGCCGACACGTCCGACTACGTCGACTCGCTCTACAACGACTACAACCTCGACGACAAGCACTTCGCGTTGCCGTACTCGCGGTCGACGCCGCTCTTCTACTACAACAAGGACCTCTGGAAGGCGGCCGGTCTCGAGGACCGTGGGCCGAAGGACTGGGACGAGTTCCTCACGTGGGCACCGAAGCTCAAGGCCGCTGCCGGTTCGGACAAGATCGTCATGGAGCTGCCCGACGGCTCCAACTACCTCGACTGGGTCTTCCAGAACATCGTCTGGGACTACGGCGGGGCCTACTCGAAGGACTGGACGCCCACCTTCTCCGACCCCGGCACCGTCAAGGCAGGGCAGTACCTGCAGAACCTGGCCAAGCAGGGCTTCCTCAAGCTCTCGAAGGACCCGGCCCCGGACTTCACGGCCGGCATCGTCGCGTGCAGCATGATGTCGACCGGGTCGCTCGGCGGGGTCGCCAAGGATGCGAAGTTCGACGTCGGCACGGCCTTCCTGCCCGGTGACGGCAACTGCCCGACCGGTGGTGCGGGTGTCGGCATCCCGGCGACGATCTCCGACGCGCGCAAGAAGAACGCCCTGACGTTCATCGAGTTCCTCACGAACGCCCAGAACACCGTGACGTTCACGCAGGCGACCGGGTACATGCCGGTGCGCAAGTCCGCCGTGGAGCTGCCGGAGGAGAAGGCGTTCCTCGAGAAGAACCCGAACGCGAAGACGGCGATCGAGCAGCTGCCCAAGACCCGGTCGCAGGACAACGTGCGCGTGCTCCTGCCGGGTGGCGGCGCCCGCATCGGCAAGGCGCTGGACCAGGTCGTGCAGGGCCAGGACGTCGCGACGGTCTTCAAGGGCTTGGACACCGAGAGCCAGCAGGTCTTCGACACCCAGATCAAGAGCAAGCTCGGCGCCTGAGACGTGGCGCCGGCGCCGCCGGGCCCCACCGTCGTCGGTGGGTGGTCCGGCGGCGCCGCACGCTCCTCATGCCGGCACGCCCCTGAACTCGAGAGACCCGAACCCGAGACACCGAAACACCCGAGACACCCGAGAGGCCGGTCATGGCAACCGTGTACTTCGACGAGGCGACTCGTCGGTTCAGCAAGGACGACGCCCCGGCGGTCGACGGCATCACGCTCGACATCGCCGACGGTGAGTTCCTCGTCCTCGTCGGCCCGTCCGGCTGCGGCAAGTCGACGACGCTGCGGATGCTCGCCGGCCTCGAGCCCATCGACGGCGGTCGGGTCCTCGTCGACGGCCACGACCAGAAGGGCGTCCGCCCGCGGGACCGCGACATCGCGATGGTCTTCCAGAGCTACGCGCTCTACCCGAACATGACGGCGGCCCAGAACATGGCCTTCGCCCTCGACAACGCCAAGGTGAGCCGGGCCGAGACGAAGCAGCGCGTCGCCGAGGCGGCCAGGATCCTCGAGCTCGACACGCTCCTCGACCGCAAGCCGGGCCAGATGTCGGGCGGCCAGCGCCAGCGGGTGGCCATGGGCCGGGCCATCGTGCGCAACCCCAAGGTCTTCTGCATGGACGAGCCGCTGTCCAACCTCGACGCCAAGCTGCGCGTGTCGACCCGCTCGCAGATCGCCGGCCTGCAGCGCCGGCTCGGGATCACGACCGTGTACGTCACCCACGACCAGGTCGAGGCGATGACGATGGGCCACCGGGTCGCGGTGCTGCGCGACGGCCGGCTCCAGCAGGTCGACACCCCGGAGCGCCTCTACGACGCGCCGGTGAACACGTTCGTCGCCTCGTTCATCGGGTCGCCGGCCATCACCCTCGTCGAGACGTCGCTGCACGAGGGGAGCGCCGACGTCCTGGGTGTCCGGGTCCCGGTCGAGCGCGGCCTCGCCTCGCAGGCGCGGGAGAAGGTCGTCGTGGGGCTGCGTCCCGAGTCGTGGCACGTCGTCGAGGCCTCCGCGCGCGATGCCGACGGCGGGTCGGTCGGCCTCAACGTCGAGCTCGTCGAGGCGCTCGGCTCCGAGTCGTTCGTCTACGGGCGGCCGGTCGGTGCCGGCCCGGAGGCCACTCGCGTCACGGTGCGCCTCGACAAGCGAACCCATCTCGGCGTCGGGGACGTCGTCCACGTCGCCCCGAACCCTTCGGAGGTGCACCTCTTCGACGCGTCGACGGGCGAGCGGATCGGGTCGTGAGGTGACCGTGCGCCGAGGGCCGTGGCAGTCGGGCCGCTTCGACGTCGAGGGCCACCGCGGCGCCAAGGGCCTCGTCGTCGAGAACACCCTGGCCAGCTTCACGGCCGCCTTCGAGGCGGGTGTCTCGGGCGTGGAGCTCGACGTGCGGCTCACGGCCGACGGCGAGCTCGTGGTCTGGCACGACCCGGTGCTCCTGCCGGCCAAGTGCGTCGACACCGGCCCCGACGTCGTCGGCCGACGCGTCGGCGACCTCACCCTCGAGCAGCTGCGAACCGTCGACGTCGGCAGCCGGGCCCTGCCGGGCTTCCCCGGCCAGCGGACCGCCCCCGGTGCCCGCGTCTCGACGCTGCGGGAGGTCGTGGGCCACGGGCTCGAGCACGCACCGCAGGTGTGGTGGACGATCGAGCTCAAGGTCGACCCGAACGACCCCACGGAGGCGGCGCGACGCGACGAGCTGCTCGACGGCGTGCTCGACGTCGTCCACGACTTCGCCATCGACCGGCGGTGCTTCGTGCACTCGTTCAACTGGTCGGTCCTCGAGCGCGCCCGCGAGGTGGCCCCGGACGTCGCCCGGTCGGCCCTCGTCGAGTCCGGCGTCACCTGGGTGCCGGGCAGCCCGTGGACCGGTGGCGTCGACGTCGCGGCGCACGGCGACGACGTCGCGGCCGGCGCCGCCGAGGTCGGCGCGGACGTCCTGTCGCCCGAGCACGTGCTCGTCGACGCGACGCTCGTCGCACGGGCCCACGACCTCGACCTGGCGGTGCTGCCCTGGACCGTCAACGACCCGGAGCACATCCGCGCCGTCGTCGCGGCGGGCGTCGACGGGCTCGTGTCGGACTACCCCGACCGTGCGCTCGCACTGGTGGCCGAGCGAACCTGAGCGCCGTCGGGCGAGGGACCGTGCCGACTCTGTCTCTTATACACATCTGACGCTGCCGACGACGGA